>JANTFG010000277.1 GCA_024763555.1 Thermoanaerobaculales bacterium | reverse complement strand
TTCCATTCTGTCCGACGGCAAAGACATCCTCCCAGTTCGAGCCCCAGATGGCTTCGATGTCATTCCCCTGCGGCAGAGGGTTCTGCCACACCCACTGGGCCGCACTGGGTGATGCCGCCAGGAACACCAGACACATGAGAACCGAAACGAAATTGAATATTCGACCTGACATCTCAGGACCACCTTTCACCATGGACAGAAATTAAAGCGGAGGTATTGATTCGTCGCCGGAGTCCCGCACCAACTGATTCGGATCGCTCAGGGCTCACGCAAAAAACTCCAGGTTTTCCGCGCCCGAATGTGCCGCAGATTTGGGTTGTGGGATTGAGGGAAATCGCAGACGTAGCCCGCGCTACATTGAGAATTTCCCGATTGAGCCCGAGCCAAAGATGCTGTGCATATGGGATGCGAAAAGCGGAAGTTGATTCTGCGCGAGCCCTGAGCTTCCATACCATCAAAGCCGTCCTTTCACACTCTCTATCGTTTGCTCGGTCTTTTTCCCTCAGTTTGGATTGAGAAGGATCGAAATACCGGGCCGATCGGGCTCGTTCTCAGACAGTGGAGCTTCGATCAGCGTTGACCGCGAAGCAGGCCCAGGACCGATGGCGCGCCATTGCGTTCATTGTCTTCTTTATCAATCCGTGAAATCCGTGAAATCCGTGGTTCCTTTTCCTGTCTTGGTCGGGAGGGCGGCTCTGCGATCTTGGCGTACTTTGCGTGAGAATGCTCCTTCTTCTTTGGACGGGTGGACGGCGTGCCCTGTCCTCGTCGGTCCTTTTGTCCGATCCCGAAGGGAGATGGCTGCTGACTGATGTCTTTGCTGGAGGAGAGTTCGCTCTTTGACAGTCAAGCTTCTGTCAGCATCGACTGCGAAGCAGGCCTAGGACCGACGATCCGCCACTGCCTTCTCTTTGCGATCTTTGCGGACTTTGCGAGAGATTGCCTTGGGCGGGGGGCGGCTCTGCGTCTTTTGTCTTCTTCTTCACCCGTGAAATCTGTGAAATCCGTGGTTCCTTCCTTGTCATGGGCCGGAGCCGGGGCCGGCGAGACAGGCTATACTCGAAATCGAGATCTGCGACCCTTTTCCGGGTGGCGCCTGAGGCCCTCCCGTTGAGGCGGCGCCGAGGGGGAGTGAATGAGCGCTCTGTCCATTTTTCAGTCGAACCTGCGTGAGACCCTGAAGGTCCTGGCCCGCGGGAGTTTTTCTTCGACGAGCGAACGGGACGAGATCCTGAAGGCTCTGGTCGAGGGAGCAGAGAAGCTCAAGGCATCCGAGGTCATCTGGATGCTCTTCAAACCGGATCGTGCGATCCGGAACGCCGGTGCCGCCATCCTCAAACAACGGGCCTCACTTGAGACACTGGATTCCTTCGTTGAACATGCCCGGGGAAAGCCCGAAGCAGCACTGCGGGCAGCCTCTTCTCTCCTCTTCACCCTCAAGATCCCCGGTCTCGCCAAACGCCTTGCGGAACTGGCCGTATCGCCCAACGAAGAAATACGGAACTCGGCACGCTCACTGGCCTTCTCCGCACCCCAATCCCCCGCTCTTGAGGCACTTTACTGGCAGATGGTCGATTCGGGTGAACTCAGCGATCGCCTCAACTGTCTGGACCGCCTTGCGGAATTCCCCGTCACGGAGCGGAATCTCGGACGCTGGCAGAGGCTTACACGAGCCACGGAACAGGGACTGAGGGAGCGGGCCCTCCTGGTTCTCTCAGAGCACGATGCCGAGAGAAATATCGACCTTCTCGTGGAGGCCCTACCGGAGGTCTCCTACACCAGCCAGCAGAAACTGACCGAGGCCATCGCGCGGGTGGCCCGGGGTAAGGGGCCGGATTTCGCCGACAAAATACTGCTGCTGATGGCCTCGGGCGAAAGCGCCACACGGTCAGCCGTCATCAAGATCATCCTCGGAATGGAGAATCGCCCGGAGCTCATCCGCCGCTATCTTCGCTTTTCGAAGACCCTGGCCGGCTGGGCCCGGGACCGTGCCCTGGAGTCGATGAAGAGCTTCGGAGAGGATCTTCTCGACCCGGCACTCGAATTGCTTGCGGATCCGGAGGCGGATATCCGGGCTTCGGCCCTGACCGTTGTCGGCTCCTTCGGCGACGCCAAGGCGGTCCCCGCACTCCTTCCCCTGCTCAAAGACGAGGACTGGTGGATTCGCGTCAGCGTCGCCGAGATTCTTGGTCAGCTCAAGGATTCACGCGGCCTTCCCGCACTGATTGCGGCCCTTCAGGATCGCGAGGCCCGCTGGGCCGCCGTCGAGGCTCTCGGCCGGATTGGGGATCCCCAGGCCCTGCCCGCACTGGCACAGCTCCTGAAGGACCCTCAGCCTGAAGTCCGGATCGAGGTTCTGCTGGCGCTCCGTCACTTCAACCATCCGAAGGTGCTCGAGGCCCTGCAGCGAGTCGCCAAGACGGATCCTAATCGGAGCGTCCGGACCCGGGCCCTCGAGATTGCCGAGGAGATCGTCTCCAATAAACAGGGCCTTCTGGAGGACGCCGAGGGTCTTCGAAATGCAGCCTTCCAGACACATATCGGGGAAAAAGAGCCTTTGCTTCACCGGCTTCTCGTCGGAACCAGAAATCAGAATGCCTCAGACTTCCATCTCTCCGTCGGGCTCCCTCCAATGGTCCGGCTCGCCTCCGAGCTCCGTCGCGTCAAGGGCTCTCCCTTCACGGCTGATCAGACCGCCTCAATGCTGCGCCAGATCCTCTCCGAGGCTCAGTGGAGCCGGCTTGAAAAGGAGCAACAGCTGGATTTCTGTTATTTCATTCCCGGGGCGGGGAGGTACCGGGCCAATGTCTTCGTGGACCAGCGCGGCTTGAACGCCGTATTCCGGGTCATCCCCGAAAAACCCCCGACCATCGCTGATATCGGACTTCCCTCCCATCTGGCGGAGATCGCCACCTATCACCAGGGCCTCGTCCTGATCTGCGGCCCGGCCGGCAGCGGCAAATCGACGACGATGGCGGCACTGGTCAATCTCTTCAATGAGACCCGACATGACCACGTCATCACCATGGAGGAACCGGTCGAATTCGTTCATCCCTTCAAGAGCTGCCTGATCAACCAGCGGGAAATCGGGAAACACACCGGCAGCTACGCCCGCGCGCTTCGGGCCGCCCTGCGGGAAGACCCGGATGTCATCGTCATCGGAGATCTCCGGGACAACGAGACCATTGCCATGGCGCTGACCGCTGCAGAGACCGGCCACATTGTCCTGGCAACGATGAACTCCACAACTGCACCCAAGGCGGTCGACGGCCTCATCGCCAGTTTCCCCACCGAACAACAAGCCCAGATTCGGACTTCCCTCTCGGACTCCCTCCGTTTTGTCCTCGCCCAGCGACTGCTCCCGGCACGGGAAAAGGGCAAACTGGTCGCAGATTTTGAGATCCTCAAGGGCACCATGTCGGTCGCCGCACTGATCCGGGACGAAAAGACCTTCCAGATTCCCTCCGCCATGCAGATCGGACGCAGTGAAGGGATGCAGACCCACGACGAGGCCCTTCGAGAACTCCTCCGGCATCAGTTGATCACGGCGGAAACCGCCTACATGGCTGCGACATCAAAAGCCGAGTTTGAAGGTCTCGTCTCCGAGGAATTCCTCGAGAGCAGGAGTTTTGTCTGATGGCTTCAAGCGCACGTATCGACCGTTTTCTCCGCCTGATGAACGACCGGGGAGCTTCGGACTTTCACCTGACCGTTGGAAGGCCACCGATGCTCCGGGTTTCCGGATCCATGGAACAGATCCGCTATCGGACGGTCAGCGAAACCGACTGGAGGGACATGGTTCGTCCCATCGCGCCGGAGGAACGCTGGGAGGAATTTCTCGACTGCGGCGATACCGATTTCGCCTATGAGCTGGAGGGCGTCGCACGCTTCCGCGTCAATCTCTTCCGCCAGCAGCGGGGTTCCGGCGCCGTCTTAAGGGTCATTCCTTCCCGGATCATGTCCATCGAACAACTGGGGCTGCCTCCCCAGATCCGGCGTCTCGCCGACATTCAGGGTGGACTTGTCCTGGTCACCGGCCCCACGGGCTCCGGGAAATCCACAACCCTGGCCGCCATCATCGATCTGATCAACCGACAACGGAAATACCACGTCATCACGATTGAAGACCCGGTCGAATTTGTTCACGAACACAAAGAATCCGTCATTCACCAGCGGGAGATCGGCGCCCACGCCTCCAGTTTCTCAGAGGCCCTCAAGGCCTCGGGGCGGGAGGATCCTGATCTGGTCCTCGTCGGGGAGATGCGGGATCTCGAGACCATCTCCATGGCGCTGACTGCAGCCGAAAAAGGGACGATCGTCTTCGGCACCCTCCATACCAACAATGCCGTCAAGACCATTGATCGCATCATCAACGTCTTTCCATCGGAGGAGCAGGAGAGTATCCGAAACTCCCTGGCGGAGAGTTTGAGAGCCGTTGTCGCACAGCAGCTGATGCCCAAACTCGAAGGTGGCCGGGTTGCCGCCCTGGAGATTCTCTTTTCCTCGGTCGCCATCGGCAACATGATCCGGACCGGAAAGACTTCACAGATCACCTCGGCCATCCAGACGGGAGTCAAGAAGGGCATGATGGACATGGATGCCTCGATCCGGAAGCTTTATGACGAGGGCATCATTGATGCCCGAACCGCCTTCGACAAGGCCATCGACAAGGAGCTTTTCCAGGATCTCGTCGGGGAAGGAAAACGTTGAAGAGCCCCCGGCTTTGGCGGGCAGGGGCGTCCCTCCGAGAAAAACTTGCACCCCGGCCACAAAACGCGTAGGCTTGATGTGCGTCCGGAAGGTTCGAGGACTTCGTGATACTCACCACCGGTCGCATCGTGTGCTCCTGATCTTTTACAAGGATTCGTGTGTTGAGCCCGGGTTCTTCGGCCCAGGCAACAGAAAGAGACCCACGAATCCTGAGGCAGGGCAAG
>JANTFG010000276.1 GCA_024763555.1 Thermoanaerobaculales bacterium | reverse complement strand
CAACAGCAACGTCGTTCCGTTGACCTCCTTCCAGTACCAGGATATCGGGATCAAGATCGACGTCGAGCCCCGGGTCCATCATAACCGCGAGGTGACCCTCAAACTCAAGGTCGAGGTTTCGAATGTCGGTGAAGATGTGCCGATTTCGGACAACCAGACAGCGAAAGCAATCGGCACCCGGAATATCGACACGGTGATCCGGCTGAAGAACGGTGAAACCTCGCTGCTGGCGGGACTTTTCCGTAAAGATACGACGGGCAAAGAGACCCGGATTCCAGGTTTTTCGAGTATCCCCATACTGGGACGCCTCTTCAGGAACAAGTCCAAGAACATCAGTCGCACCGACCTCGTTCTGACGCTGACGCCTCATATTGTCCGATTCCCCTCGATCAGGGATGAGGATCTTGCTCCACTCTGGGTGGGCACCGAGTCGAAGATGTCCTACTACGGCTCGAATCGGCCGCGGGTTGCCTCCGGCCGCTCATCGACCGGTCCCTTTGACAGTCGCGGGAAGAGTTCCGGGCCGGACCGGAACTCCCGGCCACGGCCGGTACCGAGAAAATCGTCTTCAGGATCGGATGCACGAAAACCTCCGGCTTTCGGTACCCGCGCCGTGACTCCCGCTCCGAAGCCTCCGCGGGGGGTCAACCTCGTTCCAACTCCGGGGAAGAAGTCGCTGGAGATGGGAGATGAAGAACCGGCCGGAGAAGAGAAGCCCGAGTTGAATGCGAAGCCGGCGGAGGTTCCAGGAACCTCGGGCCCGGAGGGCGGAGGAGAGATCGATTTCAACGCGGCGCCTGTCCTCGTCAACCTCCAGCCTTCGGTGCTCTCAATGACCCTGGGCCGGGAAGCGGAGATTGAGATCGTCGCCAGCGGACAGTACGGCGCCTACCAGTTACCGCTGGGTCTGAGTTTTGACCCGGAGAAGATTCGGATCGAGTCCGTTGAGGGTGTGGATGGGGCCTCGATTCTCAAGGACTCCATCGATGGGCAGGAGGGCTGGATGCACCTCGTCCTGGTCGTACCGGATGGAGACGGTGTGCCCCAGTCGGTGGCAAAAATGAAGATTCGGAGCCTCAAACCCGGGCCGGTTCCCCTGATGTTCACGACCGAGGGCGTACGTATCTCTGATGGTCGAAGGGTGCCGGCGTCGGCCTCAAATGGGGCCCTCTTCATCACGGCGGATGCCGGGGTTCCGGCACCGTGAAATTGAGCGATTTCCACCGACGCGCCGAGCGCGGTTTTACCCTGGCCGAGATGGTCATGGTGGCCGGGCTGCTGGCGATTTTGGCCACAATGGTGCTGCCGGTGGCGAAGTTCACCGTCAAGCGTCGGAAGGAGACGGAACTGCGACTCGCCCTGAGGCAGATGAGAACGGCCATTGATGAGTACAAGCGCCTCTCCGACCAGGGCATGATTCCCGTCACTCTCGGTTCGGAGGGTTATCCCATGGATCTGGAGAGCCTCGTCGAGGGTGTCGATCTGGTCGGCCAGGAGGTCAAGCGTAAATTCCTCCGACGGATCCCCGTGGACCCGATGACGAAAGAGGCCGAGTGGGGAAAGCGTTCCTACCAGGATGACGCCGACAGCACGAGCTGGGGAGGCGAAAATCTCTGGGATGTCTATTCGCTCTCCGATGGAACTGCCATTGACGGCAGCAAATATAAGGACTGGTGATATGTGTACTGTGATCCAGAGGTCCGGTGAGCGCGCTTTTACCCTGATCGAACTGATTGTCGTGATTGCCATTATCGGTATTCTGGCGGCGGTCGCGATGCCCAATATGCAGCACGCTCCGCAGAAGGCCAAAGAAGCTGTGCTCAAGGAAGATCTCTACCAGATCCGATCCTCGATCGACCAGTACCTCGGCGATCACGGAGAGTATCCGGCATCTCTTCAGGCCCTGGTGGATGCGGGATATCTCCGCTTCATGCCCATCGATCCGATCACGAAAAGCTCGACCAGCTGGATCGAGATCCCGGTTGATGAGGAGACCGACGAGGATCTTCAGCCGACGGATGACCAGGCGGGCGGTGGTCCCGGGATCATGGACGTCAAATCCGGCGCCCTGGGAACGGGCCTGGATGGGACGGCCTACGCGGACTGGTGATCGTGTGTAGAAAGAGCATCTCCCAGGCGGGTTTTACCCTGGTCATGTTCGTCATGATCATCGCTGTCATGTCCATCATGATGGGGGCGGCCGTTCAGTCCATTTCTTTTCAGATGCAGCGGGAGAGGGAAGCGGAGCTGATCTTCCGCGGAGAGCAGTATGTGGAGGCCATCCGCCTCTATAAGATGCGCTACGGACGCAATCCGATGAGACTCAAGGAGATCTGGGAAGCTGACCCGAAGGTGATCCGGAAGAAGTGGAAAGATCCCATAACCGACTCAGAGAACTGGGGCATTATCTTTGTCGGCCAGGAGGGACGCGGCGTCGGTCGTAACCTGGGTCTCAATGGGACTCCCGGAGCGGAGACGCCGTTGCCGACCGGAACTCCCTCGATCGGCGGGGGGAGGGGTGGAAGAGGGCGTCCGGGCCAGGGAAATAACAACGGCCTGCCCCCCGGGGTCAGCCGAAACGATGAGGGAGAGCTGATCGGCCCGATTGCAGGTGTGCACTCAAACTCCTGTGACGAGAGTATCCGTGTCTACCAGGGTCGAAACAGCTATTGCGAGTGGGAGTTTGTCTACAAGGAGCGCCGGCAGCCCGGAAGGGGTGGAGGAGGTCGAGGTGGTGGTCGTGGAGGTGGACGCGGCGGAGGATTTGGGGGTGGCGGTGGCAATCGAGGAGGAGGACAGGGAGGCCGGGATCGATCGAGGACTCCGCTGCCCTATCCGACGGGAACGCCGCACCCCTGATTCAAGCCGGGAAGGAAAACTTTCACTTGAAGACTTGGAATGAGTTGAGTCGGAAGATCATGGATGAGGCCATCGAGCTGGCCCGCCGGGCTGAGGGACGAACCGCTCCCAACCCTCCGGTCGGCGCGATTATCCTCAGAGAAGGCCTGATCATCGGCCGCGGTTTCCATCCTCAGGCGGGCCGGCCCCATGCCGAGGTCTTTGCCCTTGAAGAGGCCGGAGAGAAGGCCCGGGGCGCAGATCTCTACGTCACCCTCGAGCCCTGTTCCCATTTCGGGAAGACGCCACCCTGTACGGAGGCCATTATTCGGGCCGGGATCCGCCGGGTTTTTGTCGGCTGCGTCGATCCCAATCCCCTGGTCTCGGGCCGGGGCCTGGAGAAGCTGCGGGAGGCTGGAATCGAGGTGTACTGCGGGCTCAGGGAGATCGAAACCCGAGGCCTCATTGAGCCCTTCGCCCACCACATCCGGACGGGAAGGCCCTTCACAACATTCAAGAGTGCGATCAGCCTGGACGGAAGAATTGCGACATCAAGCGGCGAATCCCAGTGGATTTCATGCGAGGAGAGTCGGCGCCACGCCCACCACTTACGCAACCGGGTGGACGCGATGATGGTTGGTATCGGCACGGTGCTTGAGGATGACCCCAGACTCAGCTGTCGCATCGAGGGCGGTCGGGATCCGGTGCGGGTTGTTGTGGATTCTCAGCTCAGGACTCCGCCTGAAGCGGCGATGCTCACGCAGGATTCCGAGGCGCCGACCCTGATCGCGACGCTTGAGACGAGTCCGGTCAGGAAAGTGGAGAAGTTGCAGAGGGCGGGGGCCGAAATTCTCCAGTTCAAGCCGGATGCATCGGGCAGGGTTGATCTTGACGCTTTATGGAGGGAACTCGGCAGGAGGAATCTCCAGCATCTGCTGCTCGAGGGTGGAGGGACGCTGAGCCATTCTGCCCTCCGGGGCGGGCTGATCAACCGGATCCTCTTCTACCTGGCGCCCATGCTGATGGGGGGGGATGATGCTCCGGGGATGTTTCGGGGGCCTGCGATCAGGCGGCTGGAAGATGCTTTCAGGCTCGAGAACCTGCGGATGGAGGCGCTTGGCAGGGATATGATGCTCGTTGGGGAGGTGGCTTCGTGTTCACGGGATTGATCGAGGAGGTCGGAAGGCTTCGGGAGCGGAAGGCCGGCGGAGCGCGGCTGAGGATCGAGGCGCCGGGAATGGCCGGAGAACTCGAGGCGGGAGAGAGTGTCGCCGTCTGCGGGGCATGTCTCACCATCGTCGGCCGAGATCACCGGAGCTTCGAAGTCGATGTTTCACCCGAAAGTCGGAAGAGAACACGTCTCGACCGCATCGAGATCGGCGCCCTCCTCAACCTGGAGAGGGCGCTGGCCCTTGGGGGCCGTCTCGGCGGCCATCTCGTCACCGGCCACGTTGACGGGATCGGAAGGCTGGTCGAGAGGAGACGGCAGGGGAACTCGACGCTTCTGCGGATTTCGGCTCCTCAGGGCCTGATGCCCCTGATCGTTGAAAAGGGCTCGATCGCAGTGGATGGAATCAGCCTGACGGTCAACGCGCTTCGCACGGATTCCTTCGAGCTGATGATCATTCCTCTGAGCCTCGAAGAGACCAACCTGGGGTCGATCTCCCCGGGTGACGAGCTTCATCTGGAGACAGATCTCATCGGGAAATACGTGGCCCGGCTGCTGGGAGAGCGCTCAGGGAAGCCGGACTCGGAAGTCCTCAGCCTCAAGGCCCTTGAAAGCGCGGGCTTTTTATGACAAATTCCCCGGCGATGGGGGGCGCGTGATGCCGATGCAACGGGTCGAAGAGGCCTTGGAGGCCATCCGAAGAGGTCGGATGGTCATTCTCGTCGACGACGAGGATCGTGAGAACGAGGGCGATCTGACGATGGCCGCCCAGATGGTCACGCCGGAGGCCGTCAACTTCATGGCGAAACACGGCCGGGGTCTGATCTGCCTTTCGCTGACCGAGGAGCGGGCGGATGCCCTGGATCTCCCCCTGATGGTTCAGCACAACACCTCCTCCTTCAAGACCGCATTTACAGTTTCGATCGAGGCGAG
>JANTFG010000275.1 GCA_024763555.1 Thermoanaerobaculales bacterium | reverse complement strand
TAATGTGACGGGAAACATCCGCGCCCTTCCCTTCTTTCCGGTCTCAGCCGGCGACCCGGCGCCTGCAGAGGCTATTGCTCCGCTCGCCGGTCCACGACAGCCACTTCTTCAGTTCCTCTTCCACGATCTCCTCAGCACGCTTTACGGCGCCCCGGCGGCGCTCCCGCTCTCCCTCCAGGAGAATTCCGAGGCCTTGAAGGTCGATGATCTCCAATTCCGGAATCCCTTTCACCGGCGCCTCCAGATTCCTCGGAAGGGAAAGGTCCACGGCGATCAGCCGTCCCTTCGACGACGCCGCCTCTTCCAGTTCCTCTGCGCGAAGGACCGCGTGCTGCGCACCGGTTCCAACGATGACCGCATCGACTGTCGGAAGAATTTTCGCCCGCCAGGACCAGGGCACGACCTCCCCTCCGGTCGATTCGGCGAGTTCCTGCGCGCGGTCGAGGGAGCGATTCGAAATCAGCAGACGGCCGACCCCCCGCCCCGCGAGACGCTCTGCGGCGACCCTGGCCATCTCACCTGCGCCCAGGACCAAAACCCTGCGCCCCGCCAGATTGCCGAGAGCGCGATGGATGACGACGACAGCCTCACCCGCCACCGAGCGTCCGCCCCGACCCAGGCCGGTCTCCGTTCGCACCCGTTTTCCCGTCCGGAAGGCCGTGTGAAAGAGACGGTGAAGGATCGGACCGGCGTGGCATCCTTCGCAGGCTTCCCTATAGGCTGAACGCAACTGACCCATCACGTTTCCATCCCCGAGGACCGCTGCCTCGAGTCCGGCTGCAACCCGCAGCAGGTGCCGACCCGCCCCCTCGTCTTCGGCGACAAGCGGTGGCCCGTCCTTCAGGCGGGCTCCGGACCATGTCGAGAGCAGATGCGGCATCGAGATTCTCAGCTCTTCGACCGGGCCTTCGAGGTAGAGTTCAACCCGATGGCAGGTCAGCACCGACACCGCTCCGTGAACTCCAAGCGCGAGCAGAGAAGCCGGAGAGGCGCCTTCGACCGCTCTTTTCGCCTCCTCCAGCTCGCTGAGGGGAAGCGTCCGATGATCCCATCCCGCCATCACGATTCCGCTGTTCACCGTCATGCTCCATCTCCCAGGGCGGAGTGCCGCCAGATCATGCCGCCGCCGAGGTAGCGGGCATCCAGTCTGCGTTCTCTCAGCCACCGGACGGCCTCCGCCGAACGGGTTCCCCGCTCGCAGATGACGAGCCACGGCACCGAGGAATCCAGCTCGGCCAGCCTTCCGCGGAGTTCTTCCAGGGGAATATGGAGGGCGTCGGCCCAGGGCCGCAGCTTCTGTTCCGAAGGCAAACGGACATCAAGAATGTGCCGTCGGCCCGCCTTCGAGAGGGGGCTGAGACAACACAGGCCTTCGTGCTGATTCCGGGCGATGAATGCCGCCACCGCCAGGGGCGAAAGCGCCGGCGCGAAGGGCGGGGCATAGCAGTGCTCCAGCCCTGCAAGACGGTCGATGGAGGCGCCCTGCAGCACATACTGTGTCGCCACGTCAATCAGACCGGTGACCCGGCCGCGCCCCACGGCCTGCACACCCAGGAGGCGCATGGTTTCTTCCTCCCAGACCAGCTGGATATGGACGTCCTCACTCTCCGGCCAGTAGTGTGCACACTCGTCGGTGGTCATCCAGACGGCCCGGGCGTGAAAACCAAGGCGACGAGCCTCCGAAAGGCTACAGCCGGTGGCCGCCGCCGTCAGATCAAAGACCTTGACCACCATGGCCCCGGCCACGGAGCGGAAGCGCTCCTCACGCCCGGCGAGAACTCCTGCCAGCACCCGGCCCTGGCGATTGGCAAGCGAGCCCAGCGGGCAGTGTACGGCCTCGCCTGAAACCGCATGACGAACTTCGATACAGTCCCCCGCCGCCCAGATGTTGGGCTTGGAGGTGGCGAGACGCTCATTGACGGCAATGGCCCCCGTCCTGCCCAGGGCCAGGCCGGCCAATTGCGCCAGGGCCGTTTCCGGTTTCACGCCGACGGCGACGATAAGGTGATCCGCACGAATCGCCTCTGCCGGACACCGCACGACGACACCCTTGTCGTCGGCCAGTATCTCTTCGACCGGACAGCCGCAGATGACCCGCACACCCTGCTTCCCAAGTTCTCGCCGCAGGAGGGCGCCGGCCTCGGCGTCCAGCAGTTTCGGCAGGGGATGGGGCCCGGCCTCGACGAGGATAACCTCCGCTTCCCAGAGCGAACGAAAGGCCTCGGCCAGCTCCAGGCCGACCAGCCCTGCCCCGATGATGATGACCCTCTCGATCTCGCCCCGGATCAGGGCCGTCTTTAGCCGCCTGACATCCTCGGCCAGATGGAAAGAACAGAGTCTTGGGTGTTCCGGTTGCCCGGGTATTGAGATGGGGGAGGCGCCGGTCGCCAGCACCAGCTGATCCCAGGAGAGGAGGACTCGCCCATCCGGTCCCTCGGCCTCCAGGCTTCGGTCTTTCGAATCGATCGAGAGGACACGGTGACCCTCAAGAATCTCCACGCCCTTGACGTCTTCAAAGAAGGAACGATCCCTGAGGGCGCCCCAGGATGTGGAGCGGAGTTCCGCCAGATCGTCGATTTCGCCCGAAAGAACCCAGGGGAAACCGCAGGCGGCGAAGGAATAGGCCGTCGCCTGCTCGCAGACGGTAATCTTCCAATCCGGCTGCAGACGCCGAAGACGGGCCGCACAACGCAGGCCCGCCGCGGAGGCGCCGACGATCATGACCCGGTGGCTCATGAGGGGCTCAACTCCCGCCTCCGGATGTCTCCCCCAACTCTCCGCGGAGGGCGAGGGCGATCCGATAGAAACCGGTCACCATCAGGGCGCCGATCCCATAGATCCCGAGGGAAATCAGTGCCTCGGGCAGGGTCGGCCAGTACTCCATGACCCTCCCGAGGGGATTGGGAACGAAACCCGTCACCACCATTCCGAGGCCCTTGTCGATCCAGATCGAGAAGAAGACCGCACAACACGCGATCGTCAGCATCCGGTGGTTGTGGCGCGTCTTCGGGTTGATGAGAAGGATCAGGGAGATCAGGGCCAGGATCACGGAGATCCACATCCAGGGCACGAGGCGATGATGACCCTCCAGTCCGAGGAAGAGGTAGCGGAAATGATCCAGGTGCTCCGGGATCTCCGAGTAGAAGGCCGTAAAGACCTCCATCAGGATGAAGAAGACGTTGATCGCCATGGCATAGGTGACGATCAGTGCTATTTTCGAGATCGCCTCATCGCCTGCGTCGAAATGACTGAGGCGCCGGAGGATGAGGCAGAGCAGGATGAGCAGCGCCGGGCCAGCCGCAAAGGCCGAGGCCAGGAAGCGGGGTGCAAGGACTGCCGTCAGCCAGAAGGGCCGGGCTGCGAGTCCCGAGTAAATGAAAGCGGTGACCGTGTGAATGCTGACGGCCCAGAGGATGGAGAGGTAGACCACCGCTTTGATCCATGCCGGAGGATGCTCTCCCTTCCTTTCGGCCAGCAGACTGACCCTGGAGATGATGACGTTGAGCAGCAGATAGCCGTTCAGGACCACCATGTCCCAGAAGAGGATCGAGTGGGGAGTCGGATGCAGGACGATGTTGAGCATCCGCTGCGGCTGGCCGAGATCCACGACGATAAAGAGCAGGCACATCGTGACCGAGGCGATTGCAAGAAGTTCACCAAGAATGGTCAGCTTGCCGAAAGCCTTGACGTCATGGAGGTAATGGGGCAGCACCACCATGACGGCCGAGGCCGCAACTCCGACTAAGAAGGTAAACTGTGCGATATAGAAACCCCAGCTGACATCCCTCGACATCCCGGTGATTCCCAGGCCGACATTCAGTTGCCTGAGGTAAAAAAAGAAACCGGCGCCGATGATCACCAGCAGAAAGCCGACCCAGCTCCAGTAACGGCGATTGCCTTTCAGTGCTTTTTCCAGCATAGCTTCCTCATTTCATACCAGGTAATAGACCTGCGGTTCGGTTCCCAACACCGGCTTGCGCCGGATGGCGAAACGCTCTTCGAGGAGCTTTCGGATCGGGGAGTCCGGATCCGAAATGTCGCCGAAATGGATGGCGCCGTGCGGACAGGACTCCGCGCAGGCCGGGATTTTTCCCTCGGCCAGACGCTCTTCGCAGAGATTACACTTCTCAACCACCCCTTTGGTGCGCGTGGGGAAGTCGGGGTTCCGCTCCTTGAGATACTGCCTGGGATCAACCCAGTTGAAGCTCCGTGAACCGTAGGGACAGGCGGCGATGCAGTAGCGGCAGCCGATGCAGCGATGCCAGTCCATCATTACCACGCCGTCCTCCCGTTTCCAGGTGGCCTGCGTCGGACAGACACGAACGCATGGTGGGTTGTCGCAGTGGTTGCACATCAGCAGAACCGGCTTTTCCGCAAGTTCTCCTTTGAGGTAGGGACTGTTTGAGGCCGGGAAGGCATGTTCGAATTCTTCCTTCCAGATCCACTTGATCTCGTGGGCTTCAGCGGGGATCTTCGGGATGTTGTGGCTCCGGTCGCAGGCCTCAATACAGCGATTGCATTCAGGATGCTCGTGGCAGGCCGCCAGGTCGATGACCATGGCGAAGCGTTTCCCTTCGATGGCCTTTCCTGCGGGCTCAAGGGGCCCCGATCCACCGGCTCTTGAGAGCACGGGCAGCTGGGCCCCGACGGCTGTCAGCCCGGCCAGCCTGAAAAAACCTCGACGGTCCAGACTCATGATTGACCTCCTTCAGGGATGAGGTGGCAGTCCCAGCAGTAGGGCGTGACGGCCGAATAGGAGTGGCAGCGATCACAGAAGCTGCTCTTGTCCGTATGGCAGCCGAGGCAACTTCGCGTGAGAGATCGGACATAACGGCGTCCGTCCCAGGTTTCCATCACCCGATCTCCCTTTCGTACCGAGAGATCCCTCCACTGATTGAGCAGCTCCATGTGGGAGGCCCGCATCTCGCCCTGCGGCAGGACGCAGGC
>JANTFG010000274.1 GCA_024763555.1 Thermoanaerobaculales bacterium | reverse complement strand
GAAGCAGAGCCGAGCCAGGTGTTTCTTTCTGATTCCAGCCCTGCCCTCGGCCTGGATGAGCCTCTGTCGGGCGGAGGCCTCCTCGGCGATCCAGCGTGAGAGATCCGCAGCCGTATTTTCTCCGACCTCGACCAGACGCCGGGTCAGACGAAGCTGGCTGGAAATCTGCTCCAGACTGGCCTGAGCGACCTCGACATTTTCATCGGCGACCAGCGCCTCGAGATAGGCGGCCGAGACCTCCAGGATGAGGTTGTTGATTGAGGCTTTCCTCCGGATGATGGCCTCATCCCGCTGGAGCTTTGCGACATCCCGGGCCTTCCAGTCCCGCAGGCCGGAAAAGAGGGTTTGCCGAAGGTCGGCGCTCCAGTTCCAGTCATTGGTCGGCTGGATGACGAGGGACTCGTTTTCTGAGATCGGAAAGGAGACCTCGTTCTCGTACCAGGTGCTCGTGCCGTTGAGATCCAGGCTGGGCAGAAGAACGGAGCCGGCGAGCCGGACCCGGGCCTCGGCCCTGCGAATCTCGGAATCCGCCCTCTGCACATTCTCATGTCGGGCAAGGGCGCGGCCGACAAGCTCCCTGAGGCCCGATGGGCTCTCGGAGGCCTGAAGCTGCGCGGGCCCGAGGCACGCGAGCACTGCGAGCGGCAGGACGAGAAATCGCATGGATGTCACCATCTCAGTCCTGAGGCACACGGCCCGGGGTCCAGGGCGCCCCCTGGATATCGAGTTTCTTTTCCAGCCTGGAGAGTTGCGCTTCGAGACTCCGGTACTTCGGGAGCCAGCTGTCGAAGGCCTCCTTCGCCGCCGCGAGCGAGCGCCGGTTGGTTTCTGTCGGCGCCGAGGAGACGAAGAACTGGCCGGCCACGACGGTTTCAACGCGCCCGATGATCGAGGGCGGCGTCGCGTAGTTCCGCCGGGAGGCCGAGTGGTCGCCTTCCAGTTCGCGTTCAAGTGCATTGATGCCCGAGCGGATCTTCTCCATGAGGGCAAGATCTTCGAGGGAAGCATCCGGCGTATCCAGCAGGGCCTGGCGCAGATGGCGGATGCGATCCCGGACCTCGGCCAGATTCTCGGCCGCACCGTTGATGATTCGCTGAAGTTCCGCCGCCTCCCGACGGAAGGCCAGAGTCGACTTCCGATCCGTCGTGGGGAAACTCGCGATATCCAGGGCCTTCACCTTGAAGTCCACCGGCCCCGCAAGCTGCTGAAGCTCTCCTCCTTTAAGAAGGGAGAGGCTGAAGCTGTAGGTGCCGGGTAGAACCGGCGCTCCTGAGGGTGGATTGGACCAGGGAGAGGGCGGAGGCGGATCGAGGTCGACGGGGGTGGTCGCGGGATAACGGAGATCCCAGGCAACACGATGGAGGCCCTTTTCGGCATCGGCCTTGAGATTCCGGATCAGCCGGCCCTCGGCGTCCCGGACACTGAGAATAACCGCGGGTTCGATCTCCTCGTCCTCGGCTCTCAGGTCATCCAGGGTGGGATATTCCAGTGCTTTCTTGGCTTCATCTGCCTTTTTCTCGGCCTCGTGCCGCTGATCCCTGAGGCTCTTGAAGCCTTCCGCGAGATGGTAGGTAAACACGGCGCCATAGGGAGGATTGGGCGCGGAGAAGAAGCCGTCGCCCTGGAAGGCTTTCTCCAGCGGAAGGCCGAATCTCGAGACCTGGATGTACTGGAGGGCGTCGCGAACTCCGAAGAGATGGACAGGCGCCGACATGTTCTCCTCAGAGACCTCACGCAGGGGCGTGTAGTCGTCGAGAATATAGAAGCCGCGGCCGAAGGTGGCCAGGGCGAGATCGTGCTCCCGCCGCTGGACGGCGATGTCCCGAACGGCAACGGTCGGCAGATTCCCGGAGAGCCTGACCCATCGCCCTCCTCCGTCGACGGTGAAGTAGAGACCGAACTCGGTCCCGGCAAAGAGGAGATCGGGTTTGAGATCGTCCTCGACTACGGTCCAGACCATGCCCCTCTCGGGGAGGTCGCCGGCGATGGAAGTCCAGCTGTGGCCGCGGTCCCTGCTCTTGAGCGCATAGGGTTTGAAATCCCCGTCCTTGTGGTTGTCGAAGGTGGCAAACACGGTGTCGGCATCGTTGACCGATGCTTCAAGATGGGCTACGTAAGTGTGAGCGGGTATGCCGGGGAAACTCTTCTCTGTCCGCCAGTTTTTTCCACCGTCTTCGGAAATCCAGATGAGACCGTCGTCCGTGCCGACGTAGATCAGACCCTCAACGAGGGGTGATTCGGCCAGTGAGACTGCGTTGCCGTAGATCGAGGTGCTCTCGTGTTTGGCCACGGCATCCGGATGCTGGATTTTTCCCATCACCTTGAGAGCATCCCGGTCGATCCCGGCCCTCAGGTCGGGAGAGACGATCTCCCAGGAGTTTCCTCGGTCTGAGGAGCGGAAGAGACGCGAGGCAGCGAAATAGAGTCGCGTGTGGGAGTGGGGCGAGATGATCAGCGGCGCATCCCAGTTCCAGTGCCAGGGCTCCTCACCGGGAGGCTCGACGGGCTGGATGTCGACGATCTCGCCCGAGCGCCGGTCATGGCGCACCAGGCCTCCGTACTGGGATTCCGAGTAGACGATATTCGGGTCCTCGGGATCAACGCGGGTCTGGAAGCCGTCTCCGAAGACCGTGACGAACCAGTCGGCGTTGACGATACCCTGTTTGTTTCGGGTCCGCGAGGGACCGCCTAGAGTCGCATTGTCCTGGGTTCCGCCGTAGACAAAATAGAAAGGCTCGGAATTGTCGACGGCCACGCGGTAGAACTGGGTCACCGGAAGGTTGGCCTTGAAGGCGTAGGTTGAGGCGCCGTCCCGGCTCTCGTAGACGCCCCCGTCGCATCCGACCAGGAGGTGAAGAGGATTGGAGGGATCGATCCACATGGCGTGGTCATCGACGTGGCGGAAAGCCGAGCCAATCTTTGAAAAGGTCTTCCCTCCATCGGTAGTCACTTTCATCCAGGTTTCCAGAGAGTAGACCCGATCGACATCTGAAGGATCCGGGATGATTTCGTTGTAGTACTGCGGTGAGCCCGAGACGTAGTCCGAGCGTTTCTCCCAGCTCTCTCCACGGTCGGTGGAGCGGAAAAATCCGCCCTTATGATCTGCAGCTTCGATGATGGCGTAAAGCACATCGGGATCGGCCGGTGAGATGGCCAGGCCGATTCGGCCCATATCAACGGAGGGCAGGCCCTGTGTGATCTTCCTCCAGCTTTCTCCGGCGTCCGTGCTCTTGTAAATCGCCGATTCCGGACCGCCGTCGATCAGGGTCCACACCCGGCGGCGACGCTGGTAGGAGGAGGCGTACAGCACATCGGGATTGCGCGGATCCAGGTGGATCTCGTTGACTCCGGTCATGGGAGAGATTTCCAGGATTTTCTTCCAGGTCTTTCCTCCGTCACGACTCCTGTACAGGCCGCGGTCTCCGCCGTCTTTCCACAGTGGTCCCTGGGCCGCCACGTAGATCGTGTTGGAATCCCGGGGATCAATGGCGATCATCCCGATGTGTTCGGAGTTCTCGAGGCCCATCCTCTTCCAGCTTGTGCCGCCGTCGAGACTGCGATAGACACCGTCGCCGAAGGAAACGGAACGCTGGGAGTTGTTCTCGCCGGTTCCGACCCAGATGACATCCGGGTTATTGGGGTCCAGCGTCACACAGCCGATGGAGTAGGATCCCTGGCCGTCGAAGACGGGCTCGAAGGTCGTTCCTCCGTTGACGGTTTTCCACACCCCGCCCGAGGCCGTGGCCACGAAGAAGCGGTCGGAGTTTTCGGGATTCACGGCGAAATCGGTGATTCTGCCCGAGGTCACTGCCGGGCCGATCCCCCGGAGACTGAGGCCGGCAAAGGCCTCTTCAGAGATCGCGCTCTTCTTCTGCGGGGCCTCGTCTTTTGATGATGCAGCCCACAGGGGGGAGAGACAGAGAAAAATACCGGCAACGAGAATGGAAAAACGACGCATGACTCCTCCTTCAACGGGCGCAAGCATAGCTCAGCGACCGCAACAGGAGGGTATACGGTGTTTCTTCCCCGGGGTTATTTCGAGGGGGAGGGCTGTCCGAAGCTCAGGCGATCAGCAGCCGCCTCAGTGTCAGAGGCAGAAACAGGAGCAGCAGCGGCGAGCCGGAGCCGCATCCGGAGCCGCGAGCCGATTCCGGAGCCGGTTCTGAGGCCCGAAAGGCGAGGCTGAGCCGACAGAGTCGCGCTCGAAGTGGTCGGAACATCCCACGCCCACATCGGTTTCGGCCGCCGCCTCTCTGCTCCGGCCAGGGATACCTGGGTTGTGCTCGGCCCATGTATTCCGCTCAAAGAGCCACGGCCGCCCCGGCTGCAGCTTCTGCTCCCGCTCCGGCTCCTGCACCAGCTCCGGTTTCTGCTCCGGATTGCTGCTCCGGTCCCGGATTCTGTTCCCGCTCCAGCTCCTGCATCGGTATGCGGCTCCTGCTCCCGCTCCGGTCCCCCGGTCCGCCTCCCAAGGATGCGAACATGTTCTCACACCGAGATCGCGGAGATCGCTGAGCCTCCCTGGCTCCGAAAGCATCTCGTGGATTGTACGCCGAGTTCGTCAGACCGGATGTACTTTGCCGGTTCTTCTAGCGCCGGCCCGCATGGGCGTCGGTTCTTTGTACACCTGCGGTCTCTCAAACGGAGCCGATGGGCAGCTTTTCGGTGGTGTTTTTCCTGATCGTTGTGGCGATCTTGGTCGGGCTTGTGCTCGACACCGTGTCGGTCCCGGCCGGGGTGTTCTTTCCGGAGGACCGCTCCGGACGAAAAAAGAAGGCCCGCTCCTGAAGGGGAGCGGGCTCGGGAATCAGTTGAGCTTCGATCTACTCAAGCTGGAACTTGACAGTCAAGACATACTTTACACGAACGGCTTCGCCCTCGGTGTTACGAGCCGGCTCGAATTTCCAGCTTCTTACAGCCTCCCTGGCAGCGGCGCTGAGGCGTTCGTCAGGGCTCCG
>JANTFG010000273.1 GCA_024763555.1 Thermoanaerobaculales bacterium | reverse complement strand
GGAGGTCGGGTAGGCGTGGACGCCGAAGATCCTGGCATTGACCTCCTGATCCCCTTCGCCGTCTTCGAGGAAGGTGAAGCTCAGGCCCTTTTTCTTGATGAAGGCCTTCGCTCTTTCGGTGTCGCGGGTTCGCTCGATGGCGACAACTTCGAGTCCCTGATCGTGATACTTCTCATAGATCGGCTGCAGGTGCGGCAACTCCGCACGACATCCGCCTCAAGTGGGGAACCAGAAGGCCAGAAAGACGGTCTTGCCCCGAAAAGAGTCCATCTCGACCGGAGTGCCCTCGTAGGTCGGGAGACTGAAATTGTCGATCACCCGCGCATGGGCGATACGGCTTTCCCAGAGGGCATTGTCGTAGCCCTCCTTCCCGGGATTGAGGGCCTCCCAGGCCTCCCGATGGGCCTTCTCGGCTTCAGCATCGGCGCCGTAGAGCGCCCTGGGGGTCAGCATTTGAAGCGCTTCCTCGGCCCGGCCCTCCATCAGAAGGGTCTTCCCCCAGTAGAGGTCCAGGGGAGTGTCCGAGACGCCCAGATAATTCGTCACCTTCTTCCCCGAGGCCTCTTTGAAACTGCTTTCAGCTGAGAGGGTATCCCCCAGCTGCGCCTGGGCCCAGCCCTGATTGCTGAGAGCCCGGACAATCAGCCGGTTCCGCTCCTCCTCGTCCTTTTCCTCATCCGACCCACCGCGTGCGAGTGCTGCGGCCCGTTTGGAAAAATCGAGGGCTTCTTCCCATGCTTTGGCCTCGATCGCAAGATCGGCGAGTTCGATGTTCTCGTCGCCGTCAAGGGCTCTCGTCTTTTCGAGCTCGGCCGCAATGACCCTGAGGTCCATCGGCTGACCGGCTTTTGAGGCCATCGGGAAGAGAATCAGACCGAGTTTGAAGCGGTTCTCCGGGGTCTTGACCCGTGCGCGCAGATCCCTGACTGCGGCAAAGGCGCCCGCCTCATCTTTCAGGGCCTCGCCCTGATAGTAGGCGAGAGCCTCGGCGAGGTCCGCCGTGTGTTTCCCGTCCGGGAAAGCTTTGAGATAGTTCTCGATGAGAGGAAGTTTTTCAGCCGGCTTTTCGACCTCTCGAAGAGAGGATCGAAGCTGCTTGAAAGCGGCTTCCGGGTCCGGTGGGGCGGTCTTGCCGCCGCAGCCGGCGAGTAGTGTCAGGCAGAGGAGCGGTGAAAGATATCTCTTCATCAGTATCTCGGTCCTTTCGGGCTGGAGCGGAGAGACTCCGCGAGAAAACCATAGCACGGGTTTGTTGTATTGATCAAAGATGGGTTTGGAACGGGGTTATGCGCCGTGCTTTGGCTTGAGACGAAGCGTCCCGGGATTCTTCAGGAGCAGGAGCAGGAACCGCATCCGGAGCCGGGTCTGAGGCCCGAAACGCGAAGCTGAACCGGAAGAGTCACACTCGCTGTGGTCGGAACAACCCACGACCGCATCGGTTTCTGCCACCGCCTCCCTGTTCCGGCTCGGGATAGCAGGGTTATACTCGGCCCATGTAGCCGCTTGAAGAACCGCGACCCCACCGGCCCCGGCATCGGTTCCGGATGCGGCTCCGGCCACGGATTCTGCTCCTGCTCCGGCCCTCTGTGGGCGGCTCCTGTTGCTGCTCCCGATTCAGCTTCCCGGGGAGGGCCCATCCAGCACGAGAATCTCGCCCCGGGCCAGGAACCACAGTTCCATGCGGGGCATCTCTTCAAGATCGAGGGCCTGTCGGATCGCCTCCGCATAGAGTTCAAGCTGGCTTCGGTAGGCATTGGCGGTCGCCAGGAGCTTCTCCGGGGTATCGCTCTTGAAGTCGGCGACGACGAGGGCGCCGGAGCCCGGGTCGGCGTAGAGGAAATCGATGCTGCCGCTCAAGGCGCCCACGGGGCCCGATTCAGGGTCCCGCGGCGGCAGGATCACCGGGAGTTCGCGGGCGAGCGCATGGGGGCCGACCTCAAGCCATTTCTCCCAGAGTTTTCCGGTGCGGAAGCTCTCGACGAGTTGATCGAAGTGTTTTTCGGCCGCCTCATATTTCTCTGCGGGCAGGAGCTTTCTCAGCCAGATTCGGGCATTCTCCTGCTGCCGCATCAGCTCCAATTCGGGATCTCCTGCTTCGAAATCAAAATGCTCCAGGAGCCGGTGGATCGCGGATCCGGTGGTGGTCGCGATGTCCCGGCTGATGTGTTCCCGTTGCGGCAGCCTATCCTCCTCCGGAGTCTCTCCGCCCTCGATTCTCTCAGCGATGAGCTTCGACAGTTTTCGGTGGGCTTCGTGGGAGACGGGCTCCAGCCAGGGGCGCTGCATCCGGGCTGCCGCAGATTTTCTGAACTGTCCGAGGAGCGCCTCATCTTCGGCGACAGGGCCCGTTCCGAGGGGATGATTTCCCCCGGATTCCCGGTCGGGAATCCTGAATCCGGCACGAAAACCATCCATGCCGGGAAGGCACCAGAGGGCCCCGGCCTGCTCGAGACGGGCATCCTCCTCGATGCTTCCAGCCAATTCCCCAAGGGTTGGCCAGGGCTGATGGCCCGACGAGTCGAATACTTCCCGCTGTTGCATGGCCTGCAGAATCGGCCCTGTGCTGCTCCTGCCGGTCTTCCACAGGCCCGAGCTCACGAGGCGCTGCTTTGCCCGGGTCATCGCGACGTAGATCAGTCGGATCAGTTCGGCATCCTCGACCCGCTTTCTCCGCTCCTGGAGCCTGAAATAGCCGGGTGTCGCGAAATTTGAGAGGAGGAACTCCATGCGCCCGTCCACGGCGCCGGCATCGTTTCCCGGGTTCCTGTTTCCGCCGGATGCGGCATGGGTCTGGACGAGCCAGACATGCTCGAACTCCAGGCCTTTGGCGCCGTGGATCGTCAGGACTCGGACGGCTTCGCCGGCGTCTTCCCGGGGTTTTCCGCTGGGATCCTCGGGTTGTTCCCGACTTCGACGTCGCAGCCAGCGCAGTAATTCGGAGGCCCGTGCACCCTCAAGCAGGAGTTTCTCCATCTGCGTGAGAAAACGTTCGACGTTGGCCAGGCGGTAGGCGCCGGGGAAGCGGGCTGCGGCAAGAGGCTCCACCAGGGTCTTCATGCGCAGCATTTCCAAGAAGGAGTCGGGAGGATCCTCCTGCCAGGATCGGCGCAGACGGGAGAGGGTGCCGAGAAAGGAATGGAGAGCGTCGGGCCAGCCGGAAAGTTCTTCGAATCCCCGGATATGCCCCAACTCGAGTTTCTCCATCTCTGCCGCGGCTTCCTGGATGAAATCCGCCGTGCCCACGGGAAGAGGCCGGTCGGCGGGCAGCCCGGCCACACGGGAGGGGAGACCGGCTTTCCAGAGCGGAAGGAGAGCGGCATCGGGGATACCAACCAGGGGCGAGCGGAGAACAGTCACCAGGGCCAGGGGGTCGTGGGGGTCCAGGATCAGCCGCATCAGGGCCATGGCCTCGAGCACCTCCCGGCTTCGAAAATAGCTGGAGTCCTTGCCGACCGCGTAGGGGATTCCCCGTCTTTTCAGGGCCTCCAGCAGGACGGGAAGTTTGCCCCGGCCCCGCATGAGGATGCACATGCCGGAAAGGGCTTCGTCCCGGCCAAACAGGGAGGCGATATCCGAAGCCACCGCCTCGGCCTCGATCTCGGCGGCTTCAGCGGCATTGATTTTGTGATCGACTCCGCCGGCGACCGCCCAGTGCTCGACCGGGCGGCGCCGGGGCTTATCCTCACAAAATCCCTGCGCATTTGCGAGTCGGGCACATGCCTCGAGGCCGACGAAGGGCGGTTGGAGCCCGGCTTCGGCCTTCATGCTCGGTGCAACGATGCGGCGGACCTCGTCGAGGATTGCGGGAACCGAGCGGAAGTTGACGACCAGTTCGTGTTTCTCGCCCCCGGCGCTGAGGATGCCCTCGACCAGATTTTCGTAGACGGCGAGATCGGCATTCCGCCAGCCGTAGATGGACTGCTTCGGGTCGCCGACGAGGAAGAGACAGGGGCGACGCTTGAGCGGCAGATCTTCGTCCAGGGCCAGCAGGCGGACGATCTCGGCCTGCTCGGGGTCGGTATCCTGCATCTCATCCACCAGGAGCTGCCGGATCTCGGACTGCAGGCGGCGGCGGACGGATTCATTCTGCTGGAGAAGTGCCCGGGCGCCACGAAGAAGATCTTCGAAAACGACGATTCCGAGGCGATGTTTCTCCTCCTCGACCCGCCGGAGAATACGCAGAAGGATGCGGCGGAGGCAGTTGAAGTTCTCGGGATCGAGACGGGTGATGGCGTCGAGTAAGCCTCGGAGCGTGGCTGCAGCCTCGCTCATCTTCTCTGCATCGAGGCCCTCCGGTGGATTCTTTCCAAAATCACCCCGGCGCCATTTCTTCAGAGCGCCCATTTCGGAATCTGTAATACTCCCGATGATCGTGGCGCGGATGGTGGCCAAAGCCTCCACGGGTTCTCGGCTGACCGCGGAGAGACTGTCGGCGAGACTGATCAGCTTCGTCGCTGTCCTGATGACGGCTTTCGATCGTTTTGAGACCCCTGTGAGAATCTCAAGCTCGCTGCGGCATTTTTCGAGAATATCCGCCAGGTTCCGGAGGATCGCGCCAACACGATCTCTGTCGAAGGGATCTTTCTCCAGCTCCCGGGAGGGAACTCCGATCGAGCTGAGCTTGAGGGCCGCAGCGCCGATTTCGGCGGGCCCGATGCGCTCCGCCGCGAGGCCGAGGGCATCCTCGTCGTCTCTCCCATAGGCCTGACGCAGAATCTCTCCCGTGCTTTCCTCGACAAGTTCCTGGGTCCGGGTTTTATCGGCATCGACCTCGTAGGCCGGATGATATCCGGCCTCCAGGGGAAAACGACTGAGGATGGCGCCGGCGAAGGCATGGATGGTGCTGGTGCGCAGGCGCTCGATCTGGATGAGCAGGGCGCGGGATCGATCGCGGACCAGCGCGGGCTCCGTCGGAAGGGCCCCGCGAAACAGGCCGTAAAGACGCTCCTCTCCCTCTCCGACGCGGACTTCCTCAAAATC
>JANTFG010000272.1 GCA_024763555.1 Thermoanaerobaculales bacterium | reverse complement strand
GATTTTGATGAGGAAGCGCCATTCATCAAGGCCGTTCCGGTTTTTGACGAGGAGGCGATGCGTTCCGTCCTCGGATGTGCTACCGGGAGGATGAGGGCCGGTACGATGGAGTGGCTGGAGGAAAGCCGAGGTCCGGTTGAGCTGTCTGAGGATGAGACGTGAAGCTTGCCCTTGATTCCTCGGTGCTGTTGACAATTATAAATGGCGAATCGCAGGGTGAATCCTGGCTTGAACTTCTCATCTCAGCTCGGCGGCAGGGTGTGCTCTGCCTCTGTGAGATCGTCTATGCGGAGATTTCTCCCGCCTTCGAGACCCGGGATGAGCTTGATGGGGTTTTGGCCAGGCTGGGCGCCCGCCTGGAGCCTCTGCAGTCGGAAGCAGCCTGGCTTGCGGGAAAGACCTTCAAAGAATATCGGAGAATGGGTGGACCCCGCACATTCATGATCCCGGACTTTCTGATTTCGGCTCATGCCCGTACCCAGGCGGATTGTCTCGCCGCCATCGATCGTGGATATCTTCGGAGCTACTTTCCGGATCTCGAAGTCCTGCAGCTCTGAATGATCTCAGGTCGACTTCAGTTCTGATTGGTTCAGCCGTCCTGTGAATGATCAGGGCTCGGATGAGGATCAGAACGCGGCCCGTTCCCGACCGCTTCGAATGCAACTGTGCCGCTCAGCATCGCTGTTTGGGCGTGGGACCCGGCTGCGGAAAGGGTTTCCGCTATTTGGGACCTTAAGTTTCAGTGATAAAATGTTTTGGTGATCATTCCGGAACTCATTCGTCCTCTCCTGTGGGAATTCGATACCGAAGACCCGTCCGGGACTGAAACAATGGAGCGGGTGATTATCGAACGGGTGATGCAGCGAGGAAGTTGGGAGCAGATGCGTTGGCTCCTCCGTCAGTATTCACGGGATCGCCTCCGCCGTTTTATTCAGGATCGTGGCCGCCGCGTTCTTCCGCCTCGCGAGCTGAATTTCTGGGCCAGGCAATGCGGCTTTCCGGAAAGCGTCATCAGGGAGTGGCTGGTACAGGCAAAGAACAAGGAAAAACAGTGGAGGGGAATCCCGTGAAGTGGCAGGCTGTCCCAGCGGAGCTTCATTCGGTATATCGGGCACTGTCCCTTGAGCTGAAAGAGACGGATTTCTATCTGGCTGGAGGGACGGCGCTGGCCTTTCAGCTGGGTCATCGGATCTCGGCAGATCTCGATTTCATGTCCCCTTCCTTTAAGGCGCCTGAAGACCTCCTGAGTATTCTGAACGATCGTCGGCTGGAATTCACAACGACTCTGATTTCGACCGGAACCCTATACCTTGATGTCGCTGGTGTTCAGGCGAGTTTCTTCGCCTATCGTTATCCTCTGCTTGCTCCACTGATTCATCCCGGCGATGATCTTCTCCCCATGGCTCATCCCGATGATATCGTCGCGATGAAACTGGCCGCGATAAGCTCTCGGGGTTCCCGCAAGGATTTCATCGATCTCTGGTTTCTCGTTCGGGAAGGATACGCGATGGATCTCTGCCTGGATCTTTATCGGCAGAAATACGCATCCCGGGACATCGGACATGTGATTCGAAGTCTGAGCTATTTTGAAGACGCCGAGCGAGAGCCGCAGCCGCGGATGCTGATCACTGTGTCGTGGGAGGAGATCAGGCGTGACTTGATGAGCTGGATCGATCAGCTGTTGGCTGATTAGGACCTTCTGCTCCGGGCGAAGCTCAAGGGAATCGGCTCCGGTTCGCGGCTCCGGAAGGGGTTCCTGCATGCGGCTCCTGCCCTGTTCTCGGTTCCCCGGTGACCACCCCGGTCTTCAATTCGTCTTGCCCCATCCGCATCCCATCTCGGCTGCGGTGTCCGCCAGGCAGCGGTCAAGGGTCCACAGGGGCACGTCAACGAGAAGTGCCGAGGCCAGGAGATGAAGGTCGATCCAGCCCAGGCCTCTGCCGTGCAAAGCATGCTGCTCGATCAGCGCAAGTACTTCGCTGAACCGGGCCTCCGATGCGCGAGGAAGATTTTTCAACATGCCAAGAATCTCCCGGCGATGACGCAATCCCCCGCAGGCCAGCTCGCCGATGACGTGCTCGTGGCAGAGTACAAGACCCCGGTCAAGAAGGCCGGCCAGCTCATCATTGCCCCGGCGCAGGTGGTCGATCCATACCGAGGTGTCAACCAGAACCGTCACGCGGTCGCCCGCCGCCTCGGCA
Source organism: Thermoanaerobaculales bacterium (assembly GCA_024763555.1). Classification (GTDB taxonomy): domain Bacteria; phylum Acidobacteriota; class Thermoanaerobaculia; order Thermoanaerobaculales; family Sulfomarinibacteraceae; genus JANTFG01. The sequence continues at coordinate 2,788 of JANTFG010000272.1, read as the reverse complement.
CGGGTTCCAGATCGGGTTCGCTGCAACCGAGCCGCGCCAGCCGACGCGCACTCTCAAGGGCAATCAGTGCCTCAAGACCCTGCCGGACGAGCGCGGTTTTCTCTTCGGTTCCTGTCAGCTCGCGCGCGCGCTGAAGCAGTTCGTCGTCAATGTTGATCGTCGTTCTCATGCATATAAGTATGCCTATTATATGCATCTCTGTCAAGACGGGCGGCGGATTGAGGGGTAGACGTCTTGTGCCACACCCCGGTCTCGGGCAGGCTCTGACCCTCTGCATCTCGTGCCTCTGCCGGCTGGTTCAGGGAAAGGCCCGCCACCTCTTTCCGTCAAAAAGGGCGCCGCAGACTCCATCCCGGGCCGGATAACGCGAGGGGATGTGTCTCCGCCTGAGCATTCGGAGAATTTCAGAATGTGGGTGGTGGTGCAGGTTCCCGGGTCCGGCGGGAATCAGGGCGATGGAAGGAGAGACGGCGTCGAGAAGCGCGGTGGAGCTTGAGTTTCGGCTTCCGTGATGGGGGACGAGCAGGAGGTCTGAGCGGATATTTCCCCGCCGGAGGAGCTGGAAGTCGACACTTCGGGAAATGTCCCCGGTGAGCAGAATGCTGCCCGCGGTCCATCTCGCCCGGATGACGAGGGAACGATCATTGTCCCCGTCTGATACGGCATGGTAGGGCGGCCAGAGGGTGCGGAGACGGAGGTCGCCGACCTGGAAGTCCAGGCCCCGGACGATGGGCGTGATGCGAGTGCCCCGGTTGCGTGCGCGGCTGAGCAGGCCGGGAATCCTCGGATCATCCATGAGCCACCGGGGAAGAATGAACTCCTTCGTGGGTACGGTCTCGAGAATTCGGGCGACTCCCCCGATGTGATCTCCGTCGGCATGGGAAAGGATGAGGGCATCCAGCGAGCGGATACCCGCATCCGCCAGCTTCTCCGCCGCATCCGATCTGAAGCGGCCGCCGTCGAAGAGGATATGGGAATCTGCGCTATTGAGGAGAAGCGCCGTTCCGTCGGAAACGGGCAGTAGGTCGACAGAGTCCGGCCGCGGTCCCGGCCTGAGGAGCCAGCTGAGAGGCAGCAGAAGGATCAGGAATAGCGTTGCAGGCCCCGCAATCCTGCCGGCGCGGTCGTATCGAAAGGCAAGGATGGCGGCGATCAGCATCGGAACGAGAAGAAGAACCGAGGGTGCGGGCGGGATGTAGAGCCGACTCCATCCGAGAGCCGAGACCGCGGAAAACGCGGAACTCAGCAGAGAAATGAGGTCCAGGAGATGGGCACTGAGACCCGGAGCGATCCCCGCGACCAGAGTTGCCGCGGCAGAGAGCGGGATCGTCGGGCTGAGAAGGAAGGGAACAGCGAGGTTCACCAGGCCTGTCGCCGGGTTCAAAGCCCGGAAATGCGTGGCGACCAGGGGAAGAGCCGCGGCCTGGGCCAGGAAGGGGAGGGTGAGGAGAGCACCGAGGTATTTCGGGATCGGCAGGGCCTCGATGATCGGAGGCAGCCAGCGGATGAGTGCCGCTGTGATCAGGATGGTCAGCTGAAAACCCGGCTGGAAGAGCAGCAGCGGGTTCCAGAGCAGAAGGACGATGACAGCAAGCAGGATGGTGGCCATTGGAAGGACAGCCCGCCCGATCAGCCTCGAGACGAGGTAGAGGGAGATCATCAGGCAGGCTCTCATGGCCGATGGAGAGGCGCCCGCAAGGAGGGCGTAGCCTGAAATGAGGGGGATGATCAGGATCCGACGGGTATTCGGATGCAGGTGGAGAAGGATGCCGATAATCCAGAGCAGACCCGAAATAATGCCGATATGAAGGCCGGAAACGGCTAGAACGTGGGCGGCGCCGCCCCTCCGCCAGGATTCCAGGCGCTCGGGAGGCATCAGATCCCGCCGGCCCAGGGCCAGCGCCGAGGCCAGCTCGGCCGCTCGGATTCTCGAAATCTTGTGCCCCGCAGCCTCAAGGAGACTCTTCGCGAGTTTTTCCCGAAGGGCTGGGAATCCCTTCGGCGGGCCGAGGCGATGGACCATGCCGGCCGATGCGATGAGCAGGAGCGGGCGTTCCGGCGAGGCTCGAAGACGTGCCAGACTCTCGATCTCCTGGCCGGGAGGAGGGAGTTCCTCGCGATGAGTGCCCCTGATCTCGACCCGGCAGCTTCGGGGAAGATTTACCTTGTCCTCGAGGTGTTTGGCCTCGTTGACCCTCAGCCGGGAACGGTAGCCCCAGTTCGTGGCCGTCCATCCTTCAAGGATTCGGCCGGTGATTCTCAGGCTCGCGCCTGGATCCTCGATGAAAGCCCGGCGGCTCTGGAGTTCTGAAGCTACCCGGGATCCGCGGCCGATCCCCAGAAGAAGTCCCACGCCGAACAGGAGGAGGGGAATGCTCCTCTTGGGGAGGAAGCCGAGGGCTGTGAAGGCGAGCATACCCGTAAAGAGGAAGAGGACAGAGATTCGACCAGGAATGAGAGACGCAGCATGAATACACAGGAGAAGGCCGATGAGCAGGCCGAGGGCGAGGTACCAGAGTGGGTTCAGCGTGCGCTGAAGCTTTTCTCCGGGATCCTTCATGTTCTTCGTACTCTCTGCGCAGGATCCGGGAGGTCTTTTTCCTTCATGCCTTTTCGGGCCTCCTCCTGCGGGAAAGGCTGCAGAGGGTCTCCACGTGGTGGGTTGAAGGGAAGAGGTCGATCAGCTCGAGGTGATCGAGACCATAGCCGTTCTCGAGCAGAAAGGCCGTGTCGCGTGCCCAGGTCGCCGTGTCGCAGGAGAGCATCAGGATCCTTCGGGGCTTCCACT
>JANTFG010000271.1 GCA_024763555.1 Thermoanaerobaculales bacterium | reverse complement strand
AAGGAGCAGACCCCGATCGCCATCATGGACCCGACGATACTGCGATAGCCGGCCAATTCACGACCGGTGAAGGTCGAGAAGATCTCGGCAATGATCCCGAGAGCGGGAAGCAGGGTGATATAAAGCGCCGGATGCGCCGCAAACCAGAACATCTGTTCGAAGAGAAGGGGGCTTCCCCCGACGAGCGAAGAGAGGAGACCGAAGCCGCCCAGGCGCTCCGCAAGAAGCAGGAGAAGGCTGCCGCAGAGGATGGGCAGGGAGAGGATCAGAATCGCCGATTCGATGTAGATCGACCAGGCAAAAATCGGCATCCGGAACCAGCCCATCCCACGGGGCCTCAGGCTCTGTACGGTGACGAAAAGAACGATGCTTGATAACAGAGCGGAAAGACAGAGCACCACGGCGCCGAGGACAGTCAGTGCAAGGCTTCCCTCCGTCGCCAGGCTGTAGGGCGGCATGAAATTCCAGCCGGCATCGGCGCCCCCGGTGATGACGGCCGATCCCAGCAGAGAGGCACCGAGAAGGTAGAGATGGAATCCCGCAAGGTTGAGTCGGGGCAGGGCGACATTCTTCGCACCAAGCATCAGAGGCAGCACGAAGGAGCCGAGAGCTGCCGGAATGGCCGGAAGAATGACCAGAAAGACCATCATGGCTCCATGCAGGCTGAACAGACGCGCAAACACGGCCGGCGAGATCAGCGTCGACTGCGGATACAGCAACTGACTCCTCAGCGCTACGGCCAGCAGACTCCCTATTCCGAAGGAAAGCAGGACTCCCACCAGGTACATGACTGCAATTCGCTTGTGGTCGAGGCTGAAGAGCCAGGTCAAAATGCCCCGACCGCGGCTGAGATAGGATTTCCGGACATTCGCCGGCCCGGGGGAGCCTTGTTCATTCCTGCTCATGGTGCCTCCCCTCCTTCCGAATTCTCAGCGTCCTTCGGGGCATCCGAAAGGGACTGAAGGAAGGCGGCAATGGCCTCGGTTTCCTTTTCAGAGATTCTTCCTGCAAAAGGCGGCATGACCGGCTCGAAGCCCTTCACAACTTTCGCCTTCGGCTGGAGAATGGACTCCTTGACATAGTCGAGATCAACCACAACCGTTGAACCATCCGCCAGCTCCGCCTCGTGTCCGAAGATTCCCTTGAAACTCGGGCCGGTTTTCCGGGAGCCGTCCAGACTGTGACACTGGGCACAGCCGTTCATGTCATAGAGCTTCCGACCGGCTTCCTCCGGAGGAAGAGTGCTGAGAAAGTCTGAAACACTCTTGAGCCAGCTGGCGAATTCACCCCTCTTGTGAACCACGACGGGGGCCACCATTTCCCCACCGGCCTCGCCGGCATAACGGGCGCAGACCGCCTCGTATCTTCCGGGCTGAGTCGCCTCGAACCACAGCTCCCCTTCCCTGCCGGGAATGACGGCACTTCGAAGCCGCAGGGCCGGCGCCGAGAAGGTATAGGCCAGATTCCGCGAGAGGAGGTGCAGGATCACCGGCCGACCAACGGGAACATGGAGTTCCCCATCGACGTGTTCATTGGGATAGGTGAAATGCCAGGATCCCGGCTGGGCCGAAACAGTGATCTCGTAGGCATTCGCCGGTGGTGTGATCATATCGATCCAGATCGTGAAGCCGGCGTAAAAGAGGGATCCGGCGATCAGCGCCACGCCCAGCCCGGTCGCAAGCTGCAGCCCGACGGATGGGGCGCTCGGCTCAACCCCCTCTTCCCTCCGCCCACTTCCAAAGAGAAAAAGCAGTGCGAGACCGACAATGATCAGGATGGAGAGAAGTCCCAGGATGCTCGCCGTATTGACAAGCCCGTCAACTCGATGAGCAAAACTCGAGGCGCCCGTCGGAAGCCACCAGCCGTCTCCGCCCATCGGCCCGGCGCCGGCCACGGTCAGCACGGAAAGATCCGCCATCACTTCGAGTCCCTCTTCTGCGGCAGGCCCTGACCCGCCGCCACGATGTCCATCGCCCGCTCGATCGGGAGACCGACAATACCGGCCTTCTCATCGATCCACTCATAAGATCTGAGCAACTCCCGCTGCTGAGCTCGAAGCGACGCCGTCGAGGCCGGCGTGATAACGCTGTCCTTTCGAGCGCGCTCTCGCCTCGCGGCCCGCTCGTAGAGGGCTTCAACGCCGAGCGAGGCCGACACCACCAGCCCGAAGATCACCAGGAGGACCATCCCGACCGAGGCGACATCGAAGTGGGCGGATTCCCGCCCGCTGATTCCCTCCATCGCCTGGACCGCCGACAATTCGCGTCCCATCAGGCGTTCTCGAAGGCCAGGGACTCCGCCAGGCGCGGATCTTGAGTGGGAATCAGGGAATGTCGACGCAACAGGAACACCCATGCCATTCCGTAGGCCCCGGCCATCGCCAGCATGACAAAGAGATCTGTCGGGTCAAATGGAAGCTTTGCCGGGCTGAACTCGGGCATCACGATCCAGTAGAGGTCGAGATAATGCATCATGACCATCCATGCCGAAACAAGCAGCAGACGATGGATCTTTCGCTTGGTCGACCGGGGCAGGAGCAGAACGAAGGGAATGACGAAGTGGCCCAGGGCGAGAGCCAGGCTCAACCAGGTCCATTGGCCGGTCTGCCTTCGGAGGAACCACTCTGTTTCTTCCGGGAGATTTCCGTACCAGATCAACATGTACTGGGAAAAGGCGATATATGCCCAGAAGACGACGAAGGCAAAGAGCATCTTGCCCATATCGTGAAAATGCTCGACGGTCACGGAGTGGAGAAGTTCGCGATGGTGCTGGAGCCAGTGCGTCAGGTGGGGCAGTACGGCGAAAAAGACAACAACCGAACCCGCGAAGAGATAGACACCGAAGATGGTACTGAACCAGTGCGGATCCAGAGACATCAGGAGATCAAAGGCGCAGAAATTGACCGCAAGGGCAAAGAGCAGCATCCCGGGCGCCGAGCGTTTCTCCATTGTGACGGTCAGTCGCGGATCCCCGGTCTCATCCTGCCGAAGGGAACGGGAGTAGAGGTAGATCCCGAGTACCGACCAGATCAGCAGGTACAGCCCGAGGCGGATTGCAAAGAAGCCCGGATCCAGCCAGACCGCCTTCCCCGCGAGCACATGATCATGCGCCGCAGCCCCCGGCTCGGCCCAGTGATAGAGGTGGGGAAGTTCCAGGACGATCGGCAGCGCAAAGAGAGCCAGCAGTGGAAAGAGGGCCGCCATGCCTTCCGCCAGGCGCCGAACGACAACGCTCCAACCGGCACGCGTCAGATGGTGCAGGAGTACGAAAAACAGAGCTCCCAGAGAGAGACTGAGAAAAAAAACAAAGCCAAGCAGCCAGGATTGGAGGATTCGGTCCAGGCCCCGACCGCCGATGGTGGCCATGAGCGCAATTCCCGCCACACCGACGAGCAGGGAGATCCCAGCCACTTTCAAGAGCAGCGGCGCCAGTTCCCCCAGTTCGTGTCTGTCAATGGAGATATCGGTCGTCCTCATGTCGACTCCTCGGCTACTTCAACTTCGCGACGAACTCAGGAGGCACGTCGTCCAGCCCGGCATTCCGGCTCAGCTGCAGGGCCCTGATATAGCTGACGATGGCCCAGCGGTCCCGAACCGGGACCTGTGGACCATAGGCCGGCATATTCCGGATCCCATGACTGATGGTATTGAAAAGATGACCCGAGGGCCGTTCCCGGACAAGGTCCGTATGGAAGGAGGAGGGCTGCGTCCAGCTTCCCTCCTGCAACTCATCGGCCCTTTTTGCCACCGGACCGTCTCCGTAGCCCGCCGCTCCGTGGCAGGGCTCACAGTAGATGTGGAAGCGGTCCTCTCCTCTTCGAAGCAGAGGAAGATCGACCTCGATCGGAATCGCCTCGATCCAGCCCCCGTCAAGCTTGCCCGTCTCGATCACGGGATTGCCGGAATTGAGGGCGAAGGGCACCGTGCCCTCAACTGCAGGGCGGGCTTCGCGCCGGTCGGAGAACAGCGGATTCGTCTGCTGCGCCTTAAACCGCGGCTGATTATCCATGTTGAAAACCACGTGAAGGCGCGGCCTGGCCGAGGTGCCGAAACGAGCCTTTGCGACCATGGCCAGCGGCACCCAGGAGAGTACCACCGAAGCAATGACTGCGATTTTCAGCCAGCGGGGAATCTCCCGGAACATCCGTTGCAGTTCCTTCAACATCAGTCCCTCACCTCTTCCACGGCGGCGGCCCCGAGGGACTCGAGAAGAGCCCGGGTCTCCGCCGCATCGTATTTCGGATCATCGGCCTCGATAGCGATAAAGAAACGGTCGTTGGTTACGCGCCTGAAGCGCTCGCTGCTGAAAAGCGGGTGATGCAGCCTCGGAAGGCCGTTGAGCCCGAGCATTCCGAAGAGCGCGGCAAATGCCGCAAAGAGGATCGTCAGCTCAAAGGCGATCGGCACGGCGGCGGGCCAGCCGAAGAGGGGCTTGCCGCTGATCAGGAAGGGGTAGTCAAAGGCGTTGGTCCACCACTGGAGGAGAAAACCTGTCAGACAACCCAGGCTGCCTCCCGCCAGCACCAGCTTGGGCAGCACCGTCTTGCGAATACCCATCGCCGTATCCAGCCCATGGACGGCGAAGGGGCTGAAAGAGTCCCATCTCGTGAAACCGGCGTCCCGCACCTTCTCAGCCGCCCCGATCAGCTCGGCGGCATCGCCGAATTCCGCCAGGAGACCCCAGACCTTCACAGGCTCTTGGACCCGACTCTCCATGGTCGTGGACCTCATGAGTTCACCCCTTCCCCCTCGGGAACAAGCTCGGGTCCCTCCTGACCCAACAGCTCGCCGTGGTAATCGCCCTGACCCAGGCGGGATCCATGATCCAGGTGCGCGGCCGGCATCACGGCCTTGACCTCGGCCATGCCCACCATCGGCAGGAAGCGAAGGAAGAGCAGGAAGAGCGTGAAGAAGAGACCGAAGGAGCCCGCCAGGGTCAGAAGGTCGACGGCCGTCGGCTTGTAATAACCCCAGCTTGAGGGCAAATAATCGCGGCTCAGGGAAGTTACAACAATGAC
>JANTFG010000270.1 GCA_024763555.1 Thermoanaerobaculales bacterium | reverse complement strand
CGGCAGACGCCGGGCTCAGAGCTTTCCCAAAGGGCTTGGCCGCCCATTCTGTCGCTGTCCACTCCCAGACATTACCGGCCATGCCGCGGACCCCGAAGGGACTGAGGTTCCGGTTCTCATCTACCGCCGCCAGACTCTTAAGATCGGATTCCCGGTCATGGATCGCCAGCTCGGGTCGCCACCCACAACCCCAGGGCCAGCGCCGTCCAAAGAGGCCCCGCGCGGCCTTCTCCCACTCGGCCTCGGTGGGCAAACGGTAGGGACCAGACTTCGGATCCTCCTCCCATCCTCGGGTTGAGTTCATCCAGAGACAATAGGCCGCCGCTTCGAACCAATTCACAGCCACGACAGGCCTCTCCTTCAACCCGAGCTGGTCCTGCCAGAAAACCGGCGCCCTCCGATCGCCGAGAGCCTCCTTGGCGTCCTTCAAAGTCGCCCACCATGGCTTGGACAAATCGTACTCCAGATCGGCTTCGGCCTTGCCTTCGGGGTCGTTGGCCTTCATGAAGTCCAGATAGTCCTTCACCCGTACCGGATCGCGGGCGATCCAGAAGGGCTTTTCAATCTCTACGAGGCGAACCGGAAGCTCGTCGCTATAGACAACATCCCCGGCGATGAATGGTCCCGGGCTTACGAGCAACCAGGACGGATCCAAGGCCCCGGCTTCCGGGTATGCACCGAGCGTAGGCCCGCTTTGCCTGATCTCCCACGCCTCCACAGCTCCTTGTTCCTGCATGAGTTCAGTGATCAGCGCTGGTGGTTCAGCGGCCCCAACCGGGGACTCCACCATCGCACCATCAGTCGCTGTGCCCTTACGGATCCGGTCCGCCAATGCAGCAATCTGGGCCTGGATCGCCTTCGCTTCCCTTTCCTGCAAAATCTCTTCTGCGAATGGATCAACTTGCCCCTTTTCGTCCCCTGCGAAATCCGTGCCGCGATCTACTGCTCCGTCCCGCAGCGCCAGGACCAGATTCATAATCCTATTATTCCGGGCGAGCCCACGATCCCGGTGGGCCTCTTCAAGGATCTTCTGGGCATTCTCCGCAAGGGCCGAAGCCGCCTCTTTGCCGTCAAGCTCTCTGCTCAGTGCCTTGGCGAGAGCCACCGGAAGCGCGTCGCTCCAAGCTCCCACCAGACTTGAAAGGGCCTCGTCGATCAGGTCCACGGTTGCGCGAATTTCCCCACCGTCTTTCAGCGATCTGACAATTCGTACGAGTCCGGGAAAAAGTTCATCCACCTTTTCATTTCTGAGCTTATCCGCGCTCCGGCGCTCCGACTTGATCTCGGCAAGCCCCTGTTCTACCGCCGCTTCCGCAGGAACGGCCCCTGCCATGGTCCCCAGACTTTCGGCAAAGCGCTTCAGATATGCACTCAAACGTACGGGATCTGTATCCGAATCTCGCCGCCAGTTCAAGATCCCGAGAATACGCGACCAAGTACCGGGTTCATTCCGCGTTACCCACTCCACCAGGTCCGCCGCATCCTGATCAGCCTTGATCAGCTCTGCGACGGCAGAGGCCGCTGAGACCTCGTCGCGACTCTTGAAACGATCTTCCCGCGTTCCCGATCTCTCAGTATTTTCCACATCCCACCGTTCGAGTGCCAGAGCTTCCAGACGCTCCAGGAAATCGTGATCGGCACGAAGTCGCCTTGGGAGAGGCAAACACACAAGCAGGTATTTCAGCAGGGCCGTCACCTGATCGGCCTCCGAGCCTGGCACGGTATCTTCTCTCCGCAGAATCCCGAGCTGCGCTACCGCCTGATTAAGCACCTCCTTGACGCGCCTGGGGTTAAAAGGAATTCCCCTGATCAGCAGCTCCCGATGGGCCCATAACAGGAAGAGCGGGAAAACGGAGTTCTCATCCGGTTCCTCCCCACTCTTGCATCCGGCGGCATCTCGGATCAGCTGCTCAGTATATTTTCTTATTTCCCTCGTGTCGGGCGGAGGCAGAACCATATGGAGTTGGACGATCTTCCCGAGAAATTGGTCCCCGTAGGCGCTCAGAATCCCGTCTCTTTCATCCTTCTGCCTCAGTGCCTGAGCAACCCTTTCCCGGTCCGCGCCCAGTACAAAAACGCACTCTTCGAGATCCACCAGCAAGTTAATTGCCTTGACCACGGCACGTACGTGCTCGGAGGGGCAACGATCGAGGTCGTCGATGAACACGGCAACGATACCGGGAAGAGTTCCATGGGCCGGCTCGGTCAGCATTCTTAGGCCCCTAAGATGCGAGCCCACATGCCGGATATCATCGCGCAGCATATCAAGCAGACGTTGCGGCTTGCTATCGGCCTTCAATCCCCAAGTCGTTGCCCACGCGGTCGCCAGGCCCTGCAGGAAGGGTCGCGCCCTGTCATAGAGTGCCACATCGGAGAGCCACTGCGGTGGCCGCACCAGCTCTCCCAATGCGCCGCCTGCATAGGGCACGGCCTCAGCGAGTTTGGCAACCGCCTCGCGCCAGTCCGCGCTCCCTACCTCCTGAACCACGGCCTGAAAGCGGGCCAACCAGCCGTCACCTCGCATCGCAGCCAGCATTTCGTGAGCCAGGGCCGGAAAAATCTCCCCCTCATCTCGATACTTCCAGGCATTGAAGAAGACGGTACGAACGGGACGAAAGCGGCTATAGAAATCTTGGACTCCCATTGCAGGCGCCACTGCATTCCCACCGGCATTTTCTGAAGTAGCACCCAGGAGGTCTCCCAGCCACCGAAGGCGACACCAGAGCCCCCGTTGCTTGGAGTTCATATCCTCGAAACCCTCAATTCCTTTAATCCTGTCATCGTCCTGAAGCATCTCCCAGGATGACTCGGTCTCGGACTCGAGAACCCGCAGGGGTGCCCACCTCATCACTGAACCCTCAACCAGGGCCACCATCGGATCATCGGCTTTCAGGCGAGCGGCGCGGATGATATCGGGCCCTGCAGCAGGTTCGAGGGCTGCTATCACTGTCTTCATCAAGCTGGTTTTCCCGGTCCCCCACTTGCCGTCCACGAGAAAAACAAAGGGCGTCGGATTTCTCCGCCGAGTCAACATGCCCACTAGGGCACCGGCAAGCGCGTCAAAGTTGAAATGTGAAGCTGTCTCAGCGGGCCGGTCTGAAAAGAGCGGCAGGGGAACAATCGAAAAAATACCCTGGTCCGGATCAACACTCATACCTAACCTCCGACAGAAAGAAACGTCGCATCGGAAGGCTCAAAAATCCCGCCCCGGGACAGCGCTCGCTGAAAACAGCTACGAGCCGGCCCGGGGCGGTGTTTGTCTTCGGCGTGAGCGCTGAGCCACGCCGGGTTCGGGATCCGGATGTGAGGAGGTCGCACTCTTGCGTGGACCGTGATCCGCGCAACTCCGGCTACCGGCAATTTCACCGGTCTCACCTCCCGGACACAACGAAAGCCGTTGTTGTCGTTCCTGTTTCCGGCGTTGTTCCTGTTGCGGTAGGCACAGCGAAGCCTGCGCCGATCGTCGTTGAAGGAAGCGCCTCCTTGGAGACCCCGCACCCTCTTCGAAACACCAGATCGCCCAGCACCCGCTCCCGCAGTCGCCAGGTGTCGCCATGTTCCGCATGAGCTATCCATGCCCTGATTCTCTCATGGATTTTCCGCCACCCAAGCTCGCCCTCAGCGTAAGCGCTTTGCATCGCTCGAGCGCGGCGTTTGAAGCGGATAACATTCGAGCGTGCCAGGCGCATTCGATCCGGAAAGATCCGCCAGCCGAGGAAGCCCACGCCATCCCGGCAACGGTAGACTCGAGTTTTTCGCTCGTGGACGAGCAGCCGGAAACCCTGGAGATAGCCTTCTATTTTTGAACGTATGCTTTCCAGCTCTCTGCGATCCTCGCCGAAAAGCAGAAAGTCGTCGGCATATCTAAGGTAGTCCCCCGGCCGGAGTACCTCCCGGACGAAGTGGTCGAGCGGATCAAGGTAGACGTTCGCAAAGAACTGCGAGGTCTGGTTACCGATCGGCAAACCCCGCCTCCGCTCATTTGGGCTGAACAGGTCGTCCCCGGGAAAATAGACGACATGTGGAATCTGCGGGTTCGATCCGTCCACAATCCTTCTCGCCAGAGAAAGTGTCTCTCTACACTTGATCTTCCGTTCGACAAGCCCCATGAGAATCTCGTGATCCAGCGAGGGGAAGAACTTGACAACGTCGCACTTGAGCACGAAGGGATACCTCGCCGCGGCGCGTGATGCGTGCCGTAGTGCTCGATGGGTACCAAAACCTCGTCGGCAAGCATAGGAGTCCCTGGAAAAACGACACTCAAAAACGGGCTCAAGAACCCGCACCAGGGCATGGTGGACGACCCGATCCCGAAAAGGCGCAGCTGAGATCATTCTCTGTTTCGGTTCATGAATGCTGAAAGTCCGATAGGGGCCTGGGCGGTATTCGCCGCTGTCGAGCTGCCGCTTGAGAGATGGGATCTCCATCTCGAGATTCATGAGAAATGTCGCGACATCCGGTCTCGTTTTCTTGCCTCGGGCGGCAACATACGCCGAAGTATAGAGGTTCCGCCAGGAAACCAAAGACGGCCAAAGATTGCCGACACGCCTCATTCGGCCGCCTTTTGTGCCCTACGCCAGCCGCCGACCAGACGACCAACCTCGTCGACCCTTTCCGCCGCAAACTCATAGGAAGCGAGAGGCAGTGCCTGTAGATCTTTTGCAAGGCGAACGAGAAAGCGTACCCGATGCAAGGCAAGGTTGGCTTGATCGAGAAACTCCCGCTTTTCCTTCGAATAGGCCGCCGAGACGAGGTTCTCCAGTGCTTCCATCGCCGCTCCCGCCAAACGGTCGCCCACAGTGAATCTCTGGCCGCGCGGAAATTTTTCGATCCGTTGCAGCAGGTACAGGAGAAGGTCATAGCATTTCTGCACGGCAACCGGCGGAGCAGGGCTCGAAGCCGCGGACCGGGCGGAGTCGGGGCTTCGTTGTCGATCTCCCCGCGCAGTCATTTCAATCGCCCCGGGACTGAAGAGAATAAGGAGGAAGGAAGAAGGGGGAAACTCATATCACATCCCGGACACAACGAAAGCCGAC
>JANTFG010000269.1 GCA_024763555.1 Thermoanaerobaculales bacterium | reverse complement strand
TCATCCGAGCACGGTCCATCGCCATGGAAGGTCTCGAGGCTCACGGGACGAGCTTCGGTGGGACAGCCTGCCGCTCGATCATCTCATCCATCGAAACTCCGGACTATTCGATCCAGGCGATGGCATTAGACGGCCTGGAGAAATCCTCGATCCGCATCAACTACCGCAACGTGGAACATCTCTACTTCCGAGCCTATGCCTTCGATTTCGAAGACTGGATCCGGGACGCAGATGATGCCAACATCCTGCCGGGATACCGGGAAGTTCCCGCATACCTCCACGGCCACAGTCCCTCAGCCCAATGGACGGTGGACCTGCCCGGAACCCCGGATTATCGCAGTCATGACGCCTACAGCGTTCCGAAACTGGAGTCCAAGGGCGCCTACATCATCGTCTCCTCCTATCGGGAGGACTTTTCGGAGAGTGAAGGAAATGACCTTCGGGCACTGATCTTCTTCGCCTCGGACCTCGTGCTCATCCGGGAGCAGGTCGAGGGCGGTTGGGAAATCACCGCCAGAGACGGCGAGAGCGGTCGGGCCCTGCAGAATGTCCGCCTCCAGCTCTGGGAGGCCAACTGGCGCAAGGGCCACCAGCTCAGGAGGGCTTTCCTGACAGCGGCCGACGGCCGGGCCGCGATCGAGATCCCTGACACCTCGTCGCGGTATTTTCTTCTCGGCCGACGAGGCCCGGACATTACGCTCATCCAGCATCTCTCTTTCCCCTATACGCGAAGCGATTCCGAAGGCGACCGGGCCTTTCTCTACACCGACCGCAGCGTCTATCGACCCGAACAGGAAATCCACTTCAAAGTGGTCGCCTTTTCCGGGGGCGGGCAAGAGCATCGATACCGAACAAGGCCCCATCAGACCCTGAACATCATCCTTCGCGATGCCAACAACGACGAAGTGGCCGCGCTGGATCTCAAAACCAACGATTTCGGCTCCGCCTCGGGGTCTTTCGCGATTCCCCCGGGCCGCATGTTGGGCCGCTGGACGATTCACTCCACCTTCGGGCCGGCCTCGACCTCGATTCGAGTCGAGGAGTACAAGAGACCGAGCTTCGAAGTCAGTATCAGGGACCCGGAATCCCCGATGCGCCTCAACCGCGAGGCCGCCCTCACGGGAGAAGCCAGATACTATTTCGGACTACCCGTCGCCGAGGGAAAGGTCGACTGGCGGGTGACCCGCGAGCCGGTCTACCCCCGATGGTGGTGGTGGCCCAGGCCCGAGTCGAGCCCCCAGGTCGTGGCCGCAGGACAGACCGATCTGGATGCAGACGGAAAGTTCCACATCAGCTTCACTCCGGCGGCCAACGAAGCTCTCGCCGAGAAGGGTCTGAGCTACCGTTTCCGACTCTCCGCCGAAGTCGTCGAGCCCGGGGGCGAGACCCGCTCGGCCACACGGGTCTTCCGGCTGGGTTTCTCGGCCGTCGAGGCCTCGATCGAGGAAGATTCCATCTACCTCCCCGCGGGCCGGACACGCAATCTCCACATCCTGCGCACCGATCTCGACGGGATCCCACGGGCGGGCGGGGCTCACTGGCGCCTTCTTCGCCTCACACAACCAGAAAAGACCCTGATGCCGGCCGACGAGAAACGGCCTGAACCCGAGGACCCCCGGAGCTACCGGACTCCCGGCGATGAAATTCGGCCTCGGTGGGAGACGGCCTACTCAGCCGAAGAATGTCTTCGAGGGTGGGAAACCGGCGAGATTATCGCCTCGGGAGTACTCGAACATCAGGAGAACGGGAGGGCCGCACTTCAGCTTCCCGAACTCAAACCGGGCGCCTATCGCCTCGTGTATGAAACCATGGACAATTTCGGAACGCCCTTCGAGATGAGGCGCCAGTTCATCGCCGGCGCCCCGAAGTCTTCCGCGCCGAAGCTGCCGATCTTTCTGGAAGCAGAAAGCTCCACCGTCCGGGTCGGAGGAAAGGCAAAGCTCTTCCTCAGCTCAGGGCTCCGGGGCCAGGAACTCCTCCTCGAACTTTTCCACGGCGGACGTCGTTTCGAAAGGCGAGTCCTCAGCGCCGACGACGGGCCGCAGATTCTGGAGATTCCGGTCGACTCTGAGCTTCGAGGGGGCTTCAGCGCCGCCTTGAGTCTGCTGAGAGATCACCAGCAGCTGCGGCTTGAGCAACATCTCTTCGTTCCCTGGGATGATCGAGACCTGAAGCTGGAGTTCATGACCTTCAGAGATCGGATCCATCCCGGCGCATCCGAGAAATTCAGAATCAGGGTCACAAGCGCGGAAGGTGAGAAACTCGCACCCGGGACCGCCGAAATCCTGGCCTACATGTACGATCGCAGTCTGGACATCTTCGGCCCCCACCAGCCACCCACGATCTCTTCGCTCTACCCGAGGCTGATGGGCGCCGTGCAGGCGGCCGCAACTTTGGGGACGGCCCGCATCATCTGGCAGAAGAGCCCCGGCTATGGTGGGAGCTACTCCATGCCCTATTTCCACTCGGACCGCCTCAAGGGTCTGGACGGCTACGGGGTCGGAGGCCCGGGCCGACGCGGCCACGTACTCTACAAGATGCGGGCGATGCCCACCGCGGGGGCGGAACCGCCGGCACCCATGGTTGAGATGGCGGCAGAGTCCGAAATGATGGAAGACAGGATGGAGATCGCAGATGCCCAGGTCGTCATGGATCAAGAGGAGGCGCCGGCCGCCGAGGAAAAGGGCGCTGATATCGAGCTGCGCTCAAACTTCGCAGAGTCCGCCTTCTTCCTCCCCTCGATCACTCTTGACGACGACTCCTCGGCCACCATCGAATTCGAGGCGCCGGACAGCGTCACCGATTGGAATTTCTGGGTCCATGCCCTGACGACGGATCTCCGAGGAGTTTCGGAAAGGCGACAGCTTGCCACCGTTAAAGATCTGATGGTCCGGCCCGCCGTCCCTCGATTCTTCCGTGAGGGTGATGAAGCATCCCTCCTCGTCACCGTCAATAATGCGGGAGAGAGCACTCTTGAGGGAAGGCTTCAGCTCAAACTGAAGGACCCCGAGAGTGGTGAGGACCTCCGTGCCGCTTTCGGCATGGATCTTGCGGCCGCAGATGGGACTCCTTTCAGTGTCGAGCCCGGCAAGGGAGTCACCCTTCCCTTCCATCTCCGGGTGCCGCCCCGCCTCGGCATAGTCAGCTTTGAAGTCAGCGCCACCGCCGGGGATTTCTCCGACGGTGAACTGCGGCCCCTGCCCATTCTCCCGGGGCGAATGCACCTGATGCAGAGCCGATTCGCGGCTCTGCATGATATCGAAAGCCGAAAACTGGTCTTCGAGGATATGGCATCCGGAGACGATCCCAGTCGCATCGACGAGCAACTGCTTGTCGGCATCGACGCCCAGCTCTTCTACGGCGTCCTGAATGCCCTGCCCTATCTCATCGACTACCCGTATGAATGCACGGAACAGACGCTGAACCGTTTCCTTTCGACGGGAATTGTCAGCTCCGTTTTTTCGGAGTTTCCCGCGGTTGCAGAAATGGCCCGGAAGATGGCCGAACGGGATACACAGCTGGAGAGCTGGGATGAGGAGGATCCCAACCGCAAGCTGGAACTCGAGGAAACTCCCTGGCTGGTGGAGAGTCGCGGGGGAAGAAAAGAGGAGCTCATTCGGATCCTCGATCCAAAAATCGCCGAGGCCCAGCGTCGCTCCAGCCTCCTGAAACTGAAAAAGACGCAGACCTCCTCCGGCGCCTTCCCCTGGTGGCCCGGCGGCCCGCCCTCACCCTGGATGACCCTCTATGTCCTCGCGGGTTTCTCCCACGCCCTGGAATTCGGCGTCGATGTTCCCCGGGATGTCGTCGATCGGGCCTGGCAATACATGCACCGCCACTATCTCGACGAGATGGTCCGGGATATGCAGCGGGAGAATTGCTGCTGGGAATCCATCACCTGGCTCAATTTCATCCTCTCCTCCTATCCGGACGAGGGATGGTCCGGCCGCGTCTTCAGCCGGGATGAACGACGAAAAATGCTGGACTTCTCCTTTTCTCACTGGAAGAAACACTCGCCCCGCCTCAAGTCATATCTCGCCCTGACCCTCAACAGGATGGGACGCCACGACGATGCCCTCCTCGTCTGGGAATCCGTCATGGATTCCGTGAAAATGGACCGCGATCTCGGCGCCTACTGGGCGCGGGAGGACCGCAGCTGGCTCTGGTACAACGACACGACCGAGACGCACGCCATGGCACTGCGCACCCTGACGGAGCTTTCCCCTCAAGACCCGCGCCGGGAGGGCCTGGTGCAGTGGATCTTCCTCAACAAGAAACTCAATCACTGGAAGAGCACCCGGGCCACCGCCGAAGTCATCTATTCCGTCATCCATTACCTCAAGCACGAGGGACAACTGGGAATCACCGAGAGAATCTCGGTCGATGCCGGCCCCGTCCATCGCAACTTCGTCTTTACCCCCGATGAGTTCAGCGGCAATAATGCTCAGCTCATCATCCCCGGCGACAAGATCGAGCCCCGGAAAATGTCGACCATCGTCGTTGAGAAGTCGACGCCGGGGCTGGCATTCGCCACGGCGACCTGGCATTTCTCCACTGAAAAGCTCCCCGAGCATGGTGACGGCGATCTTCTCAGCGTCGAGCGCCGCCTTTACCGCAGGAGCCTCGAGAAGGATGAGTGGATCCTGACGCCCCTTGAAAGCGGCCAGTCCGTATCGGTCGGCGACCAGGTGGAGGTGGAGCTGCGGATCAGGGCCCGCCACGCGGCGGAGTACGTCCATCTCCGGGATCCCCGGGGCGCCGGATTCGAGCCGGAGAGCCTGCATTCCGGCTACCGCTGGGATCTGGGCATCAGCACCTACGAGGAGATCCGGGATTCCGGGGAGAATTTCTTCTTCGAAAGGCTGCCTGCCGGCGAATACACCTTCCGCTACCGGATCCGCGCCACGATGGCGGGACGCTTCAAACTGGCCCCGGCTCTGCTTCAGAGCATGTACGCACCGGAATTCGGCGCCTATTCGGCCGGACAGATTATCGAGGTCAAACCGTGAAACCAGACGGAAGGGTCCTGAGCGGGCTGCTGCTGAGCCTG
>JANTFG010000268.1 GCA_024763555.1 Thermoanaerobaculales bacterium | reverse complement strand
GCCTGAACCTGAGGACGGGCAGAGAGCTTCGGGAGGCCTTCTCGGAGATGAAGCAGGAGTTTCGATTTCGCCTGGGAGCAAAGGGAGACAGCGTTCTCCTATTGCAGCGGATGATCTGCGACGCAACTGAAGTTCGCCTCAGTGCCCGGGATGATCCACGCTTCGGGCCCCTGGTTTCCATAGGGCTTGGGGGAATCCATCTCGAGGCCTTTGAGGATCGGAGTTTTCGGGTCTCGCCGCTGACGGATCGCGACGCTTCGGGAATGATCCGGGAACTCCGGGGTTTGCCTTTGCTCAATGGGTATCGGGGACATCAGGCGGCGGATCTTGAGGCTCTGGAGGAAATACTCCTGCGCTTTGCGGGGATGGTTGAAGCGGTCCCCGAGATTGCCGCCGTTGATCTGGACCCGGTCATGGCGCGACGACCGGGAGAGGGCTGTCTGCTTCTCGATGCCCGGATTCGACTCCAGGAGATTTGAGGCTGCCGGGTGCGCGGCGGGGGCGACATCCGTATCCGGAACAGGGACAGGTACCAAGGCGGGAGCAGGGTCGGGAGCCGGAGCAGGAACAGCAACAGGAGCGGGAGCAGGAAGCGGTGCCGGAGCCCGCGCGATCGTGGGTTCCTGAATGGAACTGGTGGACCGCGCATTGAAGCTGAGACTGCTGCTGATTCTGACTCTGTTTCTGATGCTGTCTCTGAGCCTGCCCCTGGATCCGGAGCTGCAAACCTGTGCAGGAAGCGGTTTCGGCTCCCGGCTCCGGCTGGCGGCTCCGGCATCGGACCCCGGATCCGGCTTCAGCTCCGGCACCGTGACCGGATACCGACATAAGACCCCTTCAAGGGGCGAGGTGTTAGACTGGCCCCGATGAGGCTTCGTCTTTTTCCTATACTCTGTTTTCTCAGCTTTCCCGCTGTGCTTGGAATATCGACTCCAGGGTGGTCGATGCATCCTGCGGTCCATCATTACAGTGTCAGCGATGGCCTCCCCCAAAACCAGGTCTATGCCATTGCCCAGGATCCCGAGGGATTCCTCTGGGTCGGTACCAACGCGGGTGGGGTGGCCCGTTTCGACGGCCACGCCTGGAGGAGCCTGGGGGTTCGATTCGGCTTGCCTTCGGCCTCCGTAAACAGCCTTTCAGTGGCGTCGGACGGCACGGTTTTTGCGGGAACGAGCGGTGGGCCGGCGAGATGGAATGGGAGTCGGTGGGAGAGTCTGATCAGGAGTCCTTCCGGTGCGATGCGGCCGGCTTCCATCATCCTGGCCCTTTCAGGGGAGGAAGCCTGGTTGGGTCTGGATGAGGGTCCGGAACTGTGGCGTGCAGGACGGGCCGATCTCATCCGGATTCCGGTCGATGAGCGGATCCGGCAGCGGAGAGTGACCTCCCTGGCTGCGGATTCCGACGGTCGGATCCTCGTGGGGATGGATGGCGGTGTCGGCATCATTGAGCCGGGCAAAGCTCCACGGCTGAGGACGGTCGTTGATCTGCCGCTGAAGGCCGTGGTCGGGGTTGCCTGGTGCGGTTCGGAAATCGCAGTCGCCTATGAGGACGGCAGCTGCTTTCTGGCAGGCCGGGAGATCAGCACACCCGCCGATTTCAGAAGCGGGATTCGGGCACTTCTTCCCTCGAAGAACTCCTCTCATCGATTCCTGCTGGCAACGGAGAACTCGGGCGCCCTGGAATACGATGGGGGCCGCTGGCGCGTCCTGGGCCCCTGGATGGGGGACGCCGATCCCCCGGTGTTCAGTATGCTGGAAGGTCGGGAGGGCATCCTGTGGATCGGGACGGACCGGGGATTGACGAAGGTGGTGCCCTCCGCCTTTGAAACCCTGGATGCGAACGACGGCCTGCCGACGGATGTTCCTTGCTACGGGATGGATGAGGGAGCTGACGGAAGTCTCTGGCTTGCCTTCTGGGGCTTTGGGGTCGTCTGCCTGAAGCCTGACGGCAGCTCCCGCCATTACGGCCGGGAGCAGGGTTTGGAAGATCTGCGGGTCTCGGATGTCTTGGTTGACGGACAGGGGGCCCTGGCCGTCACCCTTTCCGGGCTCTGGCGGATTGACGAGGGCGGGTGCCGGAAACTCCGGACGCCGCCCGGGCTGGCGAAGGATCTCCGAACGGCCCTTCGAGGTCCCGATGGCACGCTCTATCTGGCCACCTTCTCCAATGGTCTCTTCCGGCTCCGGCACGGCGAGGCCTCCCGGCTGGGTACTCCGCTGGTCCGGAACATCAATACCCTGATGATGAACTCCGCGGGGGATCTCGTGGTCTGTGGGGAGGGTCTCGGGGTCGTGAGGTTGCGGGGAGACAGGCTGGTCGAACACCTGACGGTTGAGGATGGACTGCCATCCAGCCACGTCCTTTCCGCATTCGATGATGAGGATGGCAGTTTCTGGGTTGCCACAGATCGGGGGGTCTGGGTCAGAAGGCCCGGAGAGAAAGGTGTGGTCCTTCCTCTTCCCGGGGAACTCGATGACCGGCTTGTCTACTGGGTTGTTCGCGGGCCGGGCAATGCGCATTTTTTCGGGACGAATCTCGGCGTGCTGAGGCTTCAGCAGAATGGAAGCTGGCATCTATACGGCCGAAAGGACGGGTTGGGTGATAACGAATGCAATGAGGGGGGCGTTTTCGTAGACTCCCGGGGCCGCCTCCTGGTTTCCACCCTCGGGGTTTCGGTTTTCGACGGGCGCCTGAAGTCCCCCGAAATTCGGCCGAGGGTTTTCATCGATTCCGTCAAACTCGGGAAGCAGGAGGTCCCGATGACGGGGAAGTTGAGTTTCCGCTATTCGCCGGCTCCCCTGCGTCTGAGCTTCGTGTGCCCTTCTTTTCTCGATGAAAGGGGGACGCGCTTTCTCTATCGTATGGTCGGGGTGTCGGACAACTGGAGCTCCTCGGAACCCGGGCAGTTTTCAACGGTCTATGCCGGCCTTCGCCCCGGCTCCTATACCTTCGAAGTCAGCGCGCTGACCAGTGACGGACGCCGCTCGCTGAATACCGCTCGACTCCCGATCAGGGTCCTGCCCGAGTGGTGGCAGAGCAGGATTGTGCATCTCTTCCTGCTCCTGGCCGGTCTTCTGCTTGTCCTGATGCTGATCCGATGGAGAGAGAGACGCTTCGCAAGGATCCAGGAGAAGCTGGAGCAGGCCGTGGCCGACCGTACGGAGGAACTGCGTCAGGCAAATGAGCGCCTCAAACACCTGGCCGTGACCGACGAACTCACGGAGTTACCCAATCGTCGCAGCATCCTGGAAACCGCACGGTCACAGTTTTCCTATGCCCGGAGAAAAGGAGATGCCCTTTCCGTAGCGATGATCGACGTCGATCGTTTCAAAGAGGTCAACGACAGCTACGGCCATGAGGCCGGAGACGGCGCCTTGAGGATTGTGGTCAAGGCGATGCGCCGGGTCTTAAGGACACCGGATGTTCTCGGACGGCATGGTGGGGATGAATTTCTCCTGCTGCTTCCCGGAACCGATCTTGAAGGTGGAATACAGGCCTGCGGACGAATCCGTGAAAGCGTTGAAGCTGACACGCGAAAAAGTGATCGGGAAGAATGGAGGGAGTTGAGCGTGAGTCTTGGCGTCACCTCTTTGAGAGATTCCGATGAGAGCGTGCTCGAGTTGATTACGCGGGCGGATGAGGCGCTCTATCAGGCCAAAGCCGAAGGGCGGAACCTGGTTCGCGGGCTGTAGGCTGAGCGCCCTTCCGGACTGTCTTTCGACCCCATCAGTCGATGGTCTGGACCGAGAGTTCGCGGCGGTACTGGTCCAGCAGCGTAGCCTTTGAGATCATTCCGAGAAAGACCCCGTTTTCAACGACCGGAAGGCTGAAGACGCGCATTCGATCCATCCGGTCGAGAAGCTCCGGGAGAGAATCGTCAGGGGCGACGCTCGGCGGGTCCGGGCGCATGATCTCATCGACCAGAACGGCGCCATAGAGAGCCGGGTCGAAGAGATATTCCCGAATCTCATCAAGATGCAGCATCCCGAGGAATTTTCCGCTCTCATGATCGATGACCGGGAAGTAGTTTCGATGGGAGTGTTTGACGACCTCCACCAGCTCTCCGAGACTCTGGTTTTCCCAGACCGTCCTGCAGTCCCTTTCCAGGAGTTCCCGGATCTGCAGATCGGAGAGGACCCTCGCGTCGGTTCCCGGTCGCAGCAGCTGGCCCCTGGCGATGAGTTCCTTGAGGTAGATCGAGGCCGGTTCGAGCTGGCGGGAGAGGGCCGAAGAGAGCACCGAGACGACCAGCAGCGGCAGGATGAGGTCGTAGCCGCCGGTAATCTCGACGACGAGAAAAAAGGCGGTCAGGGGCGCCTGGAGAACCCCGCCGATGAGCCCGGCCATACCCAGCAGTGCAAAAAGACCCGAGGTGCTCCAGTGGACAGCCGGCCAGATGAGGGCAAGAATTCGGTGGAAGGCCAGGCCGCTGACGGCGCCGATACTCAGGGCCGGTGCGAAGATTCCGCCGGAGCCGCCTGAGCCCAGGGTCAGTGAAGTCGCCGCGATTTTTGCGACAAGGAGAATCCCGATCAGCAGCAGGCCCCGGGTAAAACCGCCGTTGATCATCTCTTTCGTCTCGAGGTAGCCCTCTCCCAGGACCGCCGGCATGGCCATGCCGAGAATACCGACAGCAAGACCTCCGAGTCCGGCCCGAATCGCGCCGTCGGTGGGGAGCTTCTTCCAGAATCTACCGGAATACTCGATGCTCCGGGTCAGGGAGACGGAGATCAGGCCTGTCAGGAGAGCCATTCCGACCGAGGCGAAAACGATCTGCGGCGACACCGTGAAGCTCTCGTGGGAGAAGGGGATCTGATTGCCGTTCAGGGTGCGGCAGACCATGACCCCGGCGACCGACGAGATGGCGATTGGACCGATGTTGACGTCCCGCCATTCGCCGAGAATGACCTCGAGGGCGAAGACCATTCCCGCAATGGGCGCGTTGAAGATCGATGCGATGGCGCCCGCCGCCCCGCAGCCGACCAGGATGACCCTCTGCCGCTCGTTGAGGGACATGATTCGGGCGAAGGTTGATCCCAGAGCCGAGCCCG
>JANTFG010000267.1 GCA_024763555.1 Thermoanaerobaculales bacterium | reverse complement strand
GAATTCGTGGTGGTCGGCGCATTTGCTCTCGCTGTCCATGGAATTCCGCGCGCCACTGGAGATATCGATATTTTCGTTCGGCCAAGTGCGGAGAATGCGCGTCAGGTCATTGCGGCTCTCAAGGATTTCGGTGCTCCGGTAGAGCTCCACGGGATCTCTGAAGGAGATCTTTCCAAGCCCGGCTGTGTGTACCAGATTGGGCTGCCCCCTCGCCGGATAGATATTCTTACCGCTATCAGTGGCCTGAGTTTTGACGAGGTCTGGAGGACGAAAGTATCGAAGAATATCGATGGGGTCGAAGTCTTCTTTATTGGACGCGAGGCGATGATCGCGAATAAGGGTGCGTCGGGACGACCCAAAGATCTGGCTGACATTGAGGCGCTCAAGGGCGATTGATTTCCCGGGAAATTCGGTATGAAAGCCCGGAAGGCAGAAGGCATGCCTTTCGCGTGCCGAGGAGTGCCCTGCGGGCTGATGAGCGGCCGCCGGGACCGTCTCCAACAGAACGGGAAAAGTGAGAGCCTGGTGGTTTCGGAACCAAAATATTCCGGTCCGTTCAAATCCTGCGTTTTTCTAGGCGCTCCGGTCTTCCAGGTCATTTTGAAGGCAACTCGGACGACTCAGGAGCGAAGCAGCCTCGCCCCCGATGCTGGAGCCGGAGCGGGAGCAGGAACCGGATCCGGGGCCGGAGCTGCAATCCGGAGCCGGTGCGGTCGTGGTTCCCTGAGCGGAATACGTGGGCCACGCACAACCCTGGTATCCCGAGTCGGAGGTGGGCCAGAGCCGGGGGGTGGTCGCCAAAACCGATGCGGTCGTGGGATGTTCCGACCACTTCGAATGTGATTCCGCAGCTTCAGTTTCGCTTCTCGGGCGTGGGCTCCGGATGCGGTTCCGGCTCCGGCTCCTGAGGATTGCCGGGACGGTTGATCGTCAAAAAGCCGAAAAAGCCGTTGAGCTTTTCGACCGCGTGCGGGCGATGACCTGGAGGTTGTTGCATCCCCGACGGTGAGGGCCCGGCTCTCGGGACCGCCCCGCTTCAGTCCCCCTCAAACAGCACAGAGGCACTTTGGTCGGAGACCAGCTGGATGGTTTGCGTCCTGATGGCGCCGCCACAGGTACTGAGGATAACCGTCGCCTGAGCCGGAGGAAGGCCGGTCAGCAGGGCACCCTCGGACTGAATCGGAATCGCTCCGGGCTCGGATCCGAGACTGAGGGCCAAGGGGCGACCGGCGCCGTCCCTGATCTCCAGGAAGCAGCCCTCGATTCCCTGAACCTCGACCCTGAGCGAGGCGGGATAGGGAATAACGAGATCCCTTGGGGGTCCGGGGGAAATGTTATCGACGACGACCCGCGCCAGGCCCGGTGGAGCAACAATGATCTCATGAGGCTGTGAGGACAGGGCCTGGATCGAGAAAACGCCGTCGGGACCCGCCATGATGCCTGAAAAGACCGCGCTCAGGCCGTCCGCTGAACGGAGACGGAAATGTGCAAGACCGATGGAGGCGCCACTCGGATCACGCAGACGAAGTCGGATTCTCTCTTTTTTCTCGATTTCCAGACGGCTCTCGGCTTCTTCGTCGGCTCGCAGTTCAATCTGCGTATCGCCGCTTCCGTCTTCAGTGGTGCCGACCAGCTGGTAGCGACCCGCCGCCAGTCCTTCGAACTTGAAAGCCCCTCCGCCCTGGGAGCGGATTTCAGCGAGGCCCTGTCCATCCTCAAAAAGCTGAATGAGGACTCCATCGAGGGTGTCACCGCTGTCGTGATCAATCGTGATCCCGCGGATGATGCCCCGGCCGAGATGAAAATCAAGCTCCCGGTCTGCCCGTAGCTCGACGATTCGGCTCGACTCCGCCCCGGTTTCGGAATCCGAAGCGGAAACGAGATAGGCGCCCCGACTGGGGAGCCGGGCTTCGTATTCACCGTCAGTATCCGTGCGGACGATTCGTGATACCGGCGTGAGTGCCGCACCGCGACTGATGAAATCAACCTGGCAGCTCAGACACTCCCGTTGTCCGACGAAGACGCGGCCGCGAATCCGGAGCGGCTCCTCGAGCTCGATGTCGATGGAAGTCGACTCCTCCTCCGCCCTGATTTCTACATTCTTGAAAGCATAGGAGGTCCTCGAGTCGAGGTCCAGAACCGAGACCCAGGCATCGCCTGCCCTCACGTCATCGATGCGAAAGGCACCGTCCGGGGCGAGCGGCGCACTCCGGCTCTGCCCCGACACATTGACGTGGACTTCAAAGGAGAGACCCGGATAATTCTCCATCCCGCTCACCTGACCCAGGAGACTGTGCTCTCCGGACAGGCGCAGGAGCAGCTCGAGACTCTCTCTACCTTGATCAATGGAAACACGCTTACGACAGGAGCCGACTCCCGCCATCGAGGCCACGGCTTTAAAGCTCCCCGGCGGCACCGCTTCGATCTGACAATCGGCGTTTTCACCCGTTTCACAGCTCATCACACGGTTGAGGACCCGGCCGATTCCCTGTAGCTGGACATTCGCCCCAACCACGCCCCCGCCTTCGCCGTCTTGAACTCTGAAATGAAGAGTGGCACCCTTTTGCAGGATTACCGATTTTTCGTGATCTCCTTCGAAGATCTCAACCTCTTCTTCAAACGGGAGATAATCATCGTGCATGATATGAAGTGTGAGGGTCCCCGGCTGGAGTCCGATCAGCTCGACAGACCCCTCGCGGTCTGTACGACCAGAGCCTCCGGGTACGCTGAGCTGGGCACTCCGTCCTCCTTCGGCCGGAGTCGTCAACCTGGCCAGAGCATCCGCAACGGGCTGACGATTCTTCTCCGCCAGGACATGGATTTCAAGACGCCCCTCCGGTTCAAGACGGATTTCACGATCCTCAGCACTGACAAACTTCTCCTCGTGAAAGGCATAGCCTTCTGCATCGACGATCACCACGAAATTCTTGGTCCATGCGGAGCTGATGCAGCCGATTCCATCCGGATCGTTGATCTGGACAGAATCCCCTCGCCTCCGGTTAATCCCCGTTGAGGTTTCTTCAGACCGATAGACACTGAGATCGTATTTCGGGACGGGCTCCCCCTCTTTGTTCCTGACCGACAAACATACCTGTGGAATCGCTTTGAGCACAAGAGGGCTCGCTGTCAACCCGTCTCGTGTTCCGCTTTGTTCAAGAGGAAAATAGCCTTTGGCTTCAATCTTGACCCGGCCCTTCTCGTCCAGGTGGATTCCGCGGAGGCGGAAGCTTCCCAGCGCATCCGTCGTCGCCCGATAGCCAATCTGGTTGAGGCCCACGAAACGGATCGAGGCGTCCTCGACGGCTTCTCCGGATTCGGAAAGTACAAGGCCTTCCATCGTTGGCACCTCGTCCAGGGCCCGGAGCAGGATGAGGCCACGTGCATCGACGGCCGCAAGATGGCGGCCCTTGAGAGCGAATCCCGTCATCGGCCCGTGAAGAGACAGGTCAAGGAGAATGGGATCTCCCTGTCGGCCCCTGGCGTTCAAAGGCCGGGCCTGATATTCACCCGCAAGATGGAAGATCATTCCCTGCCCCATCTTAAAGATGTGATCCGTGAAATTGACCAGCTCAACATTCAGGCAGCTCGGACAGCCGGTGCTCATCTTGTCGAGCGCTTTCTCCAGGGCGGCTTTTCTCAGGCCTTCGAGCTTTGCGATGTCCGGCCCGTCGAGTTCTTTTTCCACTACCAGGGTGGGAGGGTCGATCGTGTAGATTCGCATCAGGGGCCGGTAGGCGTGAAGGGCGACGATCCGTTGATCCGCCGTTTCCCCGAGCACCCAGGTGTTTTCCTCCCTGTCGAGAAGGGGATGGATGGGTGGGATGCGCTGACCGAAGCTCTGAGAGTGCTGCGGTTCAGCGGGATCGAATATTTCAAATGCCGATGTGGAGCTTTCGGGTGTCGATGCCAGGATCCGGCCGCCGGTCAGCATGATGGCCGGACCGAGCTTCCAGCCAATTTGTCGGGCCTGGCGCCATAGGCCATCGGAGAAGCCCCGAAGGCTTTGCCCCTCATGGTCGAGGACAAGGATCTCTCCATCAGGTTTCGTCAGGAGCGTCCAGAGGCTGCCGGATCGAGTTTGGATGCCCTCCGGCAGCGGAATGGTCCGGCTCGGAGTCCCATCTTTCCGGAAAAACACCAGCCGATTATGTTTGATGTCGAGAAAAACGAGCGAGCCGCGGGAATAACTCAGGAGAGAGGACAGGGGTGAAAGGGAGATTTCTGTAGCCGGGTCCGCGGGCAGCAGAACCTTCTCCAGCCCGAAGCCCTCCATCCCGGCCTGCGAGAGTCTGGAAAAAAGAAGGAAAAAAACAAATGTCGAGATGGCAAAGGATATTCTTCTCATCGAAGTTATTCCTTTCAGGTCCGATTATCTCAAAGACTAAAAACGGTCGGAGACTGTGTTGCTACCGATGAGGAACTCATTGTGATGAATCGCACCGGCCGGATTGACCCGGCTTGTCGACGAGCCGCCGGCATCGTCTGAACAGACAATAGTCCTTGTTGTCGTAGTTGTTGAATTCCCTTCGACACGACCCGAGTTGCACTGAAAACCGTCACCGGTCCCGCCGACTACCCGATCTCCCGAGAGGATCAGAAGAAGGAGGTCTCCTGCTCGACCTTGAGACCTTCCTGGCTCAGACCCTGGATCTGGATCGAGATAAAGGAAGGCCGGAACTTGTACTCATGGCAGATCCGACGCAGCATCTCGTCGAGTTCGGCATCCCAGAACTCGATGATCTTTCCCGTGGCCGTGCAGACCATGTGATGGTGTCCGCCGCCGGGCTCCATTTTCTCGTAAAAGAAGTGCTCGCCGCCAAGGCGGCTCTTCCTGACGAGACCACACTGCACGAGAAGGTCGAGCGTCCGATAGACCGTGGCCCTGGACACCTTGCGGTTCTTGACCTTCATCCTCGCCAGGAGATCATCCGCGTCCAGGTGCTCTTCCGATTCAAAGATCTCCTCCAGCAGCGCAAGCCGCTCCTGGGTCACCTTGAGATTATTCTCACGAAGGTACTGGATAAATAGTTTTTCGGCCCTCTTGCTCAGCTTGTTCATCGTTCACTCTCCCC
>JANTFG010000266.1 GCA_024763555.1 Thermoanaerobaculales bacterium | reverse complement strand
CATGCTGTCTCGCTGCGTCTCGGTGGGGCCGCAGGTAGAAAATGAGGTACCGGAACGGATGCTGCGCAGACGACGGAGCGCTGCGGGAGGGGTTGATATTCCCATTTTCGACTTGGCGGCGCCACCCTCTAAGCGCAGCTTGAGGGAATGGAGCTGTCTGTCAAGTGCGTCGATGTGCGCCTCGAATCTCCCGGCCCCGGCTGTGGAGTGTTCCACCGCCCGGCGGATCTGCTCCAGGTGTGTGGCCGTCTCATCGAGAATTGCCGCCATCGCGGCGCCTTGCTCGTGAAGCGCCGTGAGATCCTGCTGGAAGTTCTCAAGCTCTTCGGGTGAAATGCAGGGCAGGCTGCCGGAGCCCAGATGCCGGACCGAAAAATTCATCGGACCCGAAAGTCTTTCGGTCCGGCCCTCCTTCAGCAGGAGCAGTTCCACGGAATAGTCTCCGGGTGGGACGAGGGGGCCGCCGGGCTCAGGTTCGGCGTCCTGGTCCTGCTTCTTCTTTTTGTAATCGGGGCGGGGAAATCTCAAGTCCCAGGCGACGCGGTGGAATCCCTTCGTGGTCTCGCCGGCGATTCTGCGGATCATCTTTCCGGACTGGTCCCGAATGATGAGGAGAATCTGTGGCCCCATTTCAAGCTCCTCCTCCTCGATCGCTTTCCAGCCGGGATAGGGTGTGTCCTTTCCGGCCTTCTCAAGCTCCTTTTCTTTCTTCCGCCGTTGCGCCTTCATGCTGAGGAGATCCTTCGCCAGGTGATAGCTGAAGACGGCCCCGAAGGGCGGGTTGGGCGCGACATAGAAGCCCGCACCCTGATCTGCGGCCCCGCGGTCGCCAAGCGGTCTCCGCGGAATATATGACCAGGCATCGCGAACCGGGAAAAGATGGCCGCTTTCTCCAAGATGCTCCTCAGAGGCCTCCCGCAGGGAAGAATAGTCGTCGAGGATCCAGATCCCGCGGCCGAAGCTGGCCGCCACGAGGTCGTCATCCCTCCGCTGCAGCGTGAGATCCCGGAAAGCGATGGTCGGAACCCCGCCCGAGAGCTTCTGCCAGTGCACGCCGGCATCCCGGCTGAAAAAGAGACCGAACTCGGTGCCGAGGAAGAAGAGCCCGGGCATCTCGTCGTCCTGGACGATTCGCCAGGCGATTGTCCGCTCGGGAAGATCGCCCCGGATGTCCTGCCAGTGTATTCCCCTGTCCCGGCTCCGGTAGACATAAGGCGAGAGATCGCCTGTCTTGTGGTTGTCCAGCAAGACATAGACGGCGTCCGGGTCCGAAAGATCGGCCTTGATGTCGTTGACGAAGGCCTTCTCCGGCGCCCCGGGGAGCGAGGAGGTCTCGATCTGCCGCCAGTGAGTTCCTCCGTCATCGCTGACCGAGATGAGACCATCATCCGTACCGGCCCAGATCAGACCTTCTTCAACCGGTGATTCCGCGAGCGAAGTGATCGTGCCGTATTCCGACATGGCCGCGAGGTCCCAGGCGGCGTCATAGCGCCAGATTCGTCCCATCAGGGGCAGGAGCATTCGATCTTCGTTCCTCGTGAGATCGGAGCTGATCGCGGTCCAGGAGTTCCCCCGGTCCTCGGATTTCCAGACGCGCTGACTGGCATAGTAGAGCCTGGTCGAGGAATGGGGACTGATCAGGATCGGGGCGTCCCAGTTGAATCGTTCGGGCGGCTCCCCGGGTTTTGCCTGCGGCTGGATCCGAAGCAGTTCACCGTTTTTCCGATCATAGCGAAAGAGATTTCCGACCTGGAATTCCGAGTAGATGATATCCGGGTTCCCGGGCTCGACCGCCGGCTGGTATCCATCCGCAAAAAGGGTGATGAACCAGTCGGAGTTCCGGATCCCGTTGATATTTTCGGTGCGGGAGGGACCACCCTGGGTCGCATTGTCCTGGGTGCCGCCGTAAACATTGTAGAAGGGCCGGCTGTCGTCAACCGCCACCTTGTAGAACTGGGTGATCGGCAAATTGGCGAAGAAGCGCCAGTGCTCGCCCTCATCATAGCTCTCGTAGAGGCCTCCGTCGGTGCCCGCGAGCATGTGTCCGGTATCCCCGGGGAAAAGAAAGAGTGCGTGGTTATCACTGTGCTTGTTCCTCTCGGGCATCGTATGGAAGTTTTTTCCCCCGTCGTCCGAGATCCGGATCCTGAAATCCATCAGGTAGATCCGGTCATGACGAACGGGGTCTGCGACCAGCTCCTGATAGTAGTGGGGTCCGGTGGCGCCGGAAACCGTGTCGGATTGCTTCTTCCAGCTGCTCCCACCGTCCCGGCTCTTCCAGATGCCTCCGCTACGCCGCTTAAGTTCGATGGCTGCGTAGAGAGTTCGGGGGTCCTGGTGAGACATCGCCAGGCCGATCTTGCCCATGTCCTCCTCCGGAAGACCCCTGCTCAGCTTCTCCCAGTTGTCGCCTCCGTCGGTGGAGAGGTAGATCCCGCTTTCCGGGCCGCCGTCCATCAGGGCGGCGACGCTGCGATGGCGCTGCCAGAGTGCCGCATAAAGGACCCTGGGATTCTCGGGGTTGAGAAGCAGATCGGTTGCACCGGTCCACGGCCCCTCCGAAAGGACCTTTTTCCAGGTTTTTCCGCCGTCGATGGAGCGGAAGACGCCGCGCTCGCCACCCGAGGTCCACAGGGGGCCCTGGGCTGCGACGTAGATCCGACGGGGATTTTTCGCGTCGATGATGATCTTTGAAATATGTTCGGAGTGTTTGAGGCCCATATTCTCCCAGGAAGCGCCCCCGTCCCTGCTCCGATAGATCCCGTCGCCGAAGCCGACGTGGCGGCCTGAGACGTTTTCCCCCGTTCCGACCCACAGCACCCGTGAATTGCTCGGGTCGATCGTGATGCAGCCGATTGAATAGGCACCCTCGTGTTCGAAAATCGGTGTCCAGGTTGTTCCGGCATTGCTCGTCTTCCAGACGCCCCCGGAGCCCGCCGCGACATACCAGGTGGAGGGAGAGGCGGGGTCCACGGCAATGTCGGCGATCCGTCCCGACATCAGGGCGGGTCCGATGTTTCTCAGCTTCAGCCCGGCGAAGGCGTCCGTATTCTCCGATTTTTCGACGGTCGTTCCGGCTGGGAGAGAGAAGCTCATCAGAAGAAGGAATATCATCATCGGTAGTATTGTGCGCATCTTGCCTCCGGGAAGGTCTACGGATCTCCGAAGTTTTTGTTCTTGGTGGCCGGGGCGGGATCAGGGCGGCGATCAGGGGCGGCGTCAGCAACCGGGGACCGCGTCGGCAGGCGGCGAGGGGCTGGGTTCTCACTCTCCCTCCCCTGCTCCGCTTCCCTCAGTAGACACGCCGATTGAAAAAGACCCAGCCTCCCTCTGTGACCTGAATCTGATGAAGGGTCTCGCCGCCGATGACTGCGCCGGCGGAGTTTCTGATTTCCAGATCGAGATCGTAATCACCGGCGGGCAGATCCATGCGGATCATGGAGATTCTTCCGGGAAGGGTCAACCAGCTCCTGGTGTCCGCTCTCTCGCTGAGGGCGCCGAAGATGTTGAAGAGCAGGCCGAGGTTTTCATCTTCCTTCCGGGCCTGCTCCGATGCGGTGTACTTCAGCAGCCCCCTCAGGATTGTGCGAAGGAGAACCTTGGGGTAGGTGGCATCAAATATCCGTCGCGCCCGGATATTGAGATCCTCCAGGGGCACCAGCGAACTCTGTCGACCGTCTTCCGGAATCCGGATTTCTCCGGTAATCGGAAGCGGGCGATCTTCGCTCAACCGGGGCAGGGCGAGACTCAGCCAATAGCGCACGCGGACACCCGGCGAGGGCTGCCAGGCCACGCGGTCGGCGAGATGTAGCGCAAAATCGCTGGGATTGTGAAAGGAATCAGACTCCAGAATGGGCAGGTCGATCCGAATTTCGTCTTTGTGAGAGATCCAGCCGGACTCGACGAAGACGACGACGTGACCCTCCTCGGGATCCGCCTCGGGTGGAGTCGGGAGGAGATTCGGAAATTCTCGCTTCAGACTCTCGATTTCGGTCTCGAAACCCAGGATTTTCCCGGTCCGGAAAATATCCTTGACGAGACTCGGAGGAATGGGAGTCCCGATCGCCTCCGCATCGTATGCCCTGAGGGCGTTGCGATAGGCGATGAAGGCGTCGTTGATCTGCCCATTGCTCTCGTAGAGCATTCCGGAGAAGTAGAGAAGGAAGGCGTCGGTGTCCGGGAGTTTTTTTTCTTCCTCCTCTCCAAGCCGACTGGAGAGGGTCTCGACACTTTTCTTGAGGAATTCTCCGGCTTTTCTCGCTTCGACCAGAGCCTCCTCGGGCTCATCCAGGGCGAGGTAGTTGAAGGCCCGATAGTAGGGAATCATCGCCAGCTCGAAGGGGGTGGCGCGATAGTCGAGGCTTCGATCGTTGCTGATCAGCGCCAGTGCCTCCTTCGAGAGGCTCCGGGTGATGAGATCCCGTGAGAGTCTCTCAGCCTCCTCAAAGGCCTGATTTGAAGCTTGCCAGCGCCCTGCGTAATGCTCGAGTTGCCCCTTTTCCAGGAGGTAGAGGAGCCTGTCCTTTGATTTGGAACTGAGCTTGTGGATGGCCTGGTCGAAATGTCCGGAGGCAAGATCGTCCTGAAGACCGAGGTGTGAGGCCGAGTAACTGACGCAGCCGCTTGCGGCCAGCAGAATCGGCACAAGGAGGAGCCTCGATATCACTCCGGAGATGGGCGCTCGGGACATCTGTCTCAGGGGCGGTACTTCGAGCGGCCGATGTACTTCTTGATCTTTTCAAAGCCCGTCCAGACCTTGGTGTTGTCCTCGAGATTGACGAGGTAGCAGTCGACCTGATAGAAGCGGACTTCCTTGTTCTTTGCCATATCGGTGATGGAGTTAATCTCGCCGATCAGCATGAAATCGGCGCCCCGCTCCTTTCCCCAGCTCTTCATGGAGTCTTCGGAGGCGTAGTGCTGCTGGTCCTCGCGTTCGGCCCGGACGCCCTCGCGCTCCTCGGGAGATGCGACGATGCTGACCCGCCCGGAGTTGATGAAGCTCCGCTCAAAATCGGCCACCAGAGTCTTGATGGGGATGTGTTCCGAGGTCTTGTTGGCAATATTGCCGATGATGACGGCCGGCT
>JANTFG010000265.1 GCA_024763555.1 Thermoanaerobaculales bacterium | reverse complement strand
GCTCCGTCAAGGCGCTGATGCGGGCCTGGCACTGGACGGGGATGCGGATCGCGCAATTCTGGTCGACGAGACAGGGCGGGTTCTCGATGGGGACGACATCCTGCTGATGTGGGGACGGGAACTGAAGGCTCGGGGACGCCTGCCGGCACACAGGGTCGTGGCGACGGTGATGTCGAATTTTGGACTGGAATCATCCCTTCGAGCTGAGGGGATTGAGCTTCTGCGCTGTCCGGTCGGAGATCGTTCGGTCTGGGAAAAGATGCAGGAAAGCGGGAGTGTTCTGGGGGGCGAACAATCGGGACATATCATCTGTTCTCATCATGGTGTCAGCGGAGATGGACTGTTGACCGGTCTCCACATCCTCTCTCTCTGTTCCGATGCCCCGCTTTCAGCGATCTCGGGTTTCAAACGTATGCCCCAGATACTGATCAATGTTCCGGTGGCTTCCCGTATTCCATTTGAGGAGATCCACGGTCTCGCCAAGGCCGTCAATTCTGTTCGGGCACGCATCGAGGGTCGTGGGCGGGTGCTGCTGCGCTATTCCGGTACGGAGCTGTTGGCCCGGGTCATGATTGAGGGGGAGGACGAGGACGAGATCCGGGTTTTAGCCGAAGAACTGGCTTCCATCATTCGGGCTTGAGCTTCAGATCATTCCCGCTATGCTTGGTCCATGATGGCTTTGTGGCTCTACCGTTCGATCTCATGGCTGCTTCTGCCTCTGGTCATCCCTCTTCTCGCGATCCGGGATCGTCTGCGGGAGAAATCAAGACCTTCCTGGGTCGAGCGTTTCGCCTTTCGGCTCCAGCTCGGCAGGGCCGATCTCTGGATCCAGGCGGTCTCCGTCGGTGAGGTCGAGCTTGGAACCCAGCTGGTTCGCCACCTCCTTCGACTCCGTCCCGATCTGCGTATTCTCGTGACGGCAACGACGGCTACAGGATTGGCCCTGGCCCGGAAACGCCTTGCGGAGTCCTGTCAGATCGCGGCCTGCCCCGTGGATCTCCCCGGACCCCTTCGGAGATTTCTCTCTCAGGCCCGTCCGGCCATGATCGTACTGATTGAAACCGAACTCTGGCCGGAGATGCTTCATCAGGCCCGGCGTCAAGGGATCCCCGTTGCTGTCGTCAATGCCCGGCTTTCAGAAAAATCCTGCCGGAACTACCGTCGTATCCTCCCTCTGCTGAAGCCCCTGCTCGAACCCCTTGGTCTCGTACTCGCCCGGGACAGGAGCGATCTGGAAGCCTTCCGTTCTCTTGGAATCGAGGAGTCCCGCCTCAGTCTCGGCGGCAATCTCAAGTTCGATCTCAGGCCCGATGAGCGTCCACTGGAGTGGGAAGATGCGCTGAAGGCGGCGGCAGGAGACCGTCCGATCATCCTGGCCGGCTCGACGATGGCAGGTGAGGAGGATGAAATCCTAAACGCGCTGAGGAGCGCTTCGCTTCGCCGGTGGAAGCCTCTGCTCATCCTCGCGCCCCGTCATCCGGAGCGCTTCGAGAGCGTCGCCGAGCTGATCAGCTCAAAGGGTCTCAGTCTCGTCCGTCGAAGCAGGCTTCCGGATTCGGGCATCGGAAATGCGGATGTGTTTCTGCTGGACACGATCGGTGAGCTGGCCCGGGCCTACCGTCTTGGCAGCATGGCCTTCATCGGGGGCTCACTGGTTCCAACAGGGGGCCATAACCCGCTGGAGGCCCTTCTTTGGGGAGTGCCCGTTCTCTCGGGTCCCTCGACCGAAAATTTTCGCGAGATCTACCGGAAGATGCTTGAAATCGGCGCCGTCCGCCTGGTTTCCAGTGCTGCCGAAGTGGCGGAAGCGATCAACTTCTGGCTGGAGGATCCTGCGGCCGCGGTGGGTGCGGGGCAGGCGGGACAGGAATACATCCTCCGTCAGGGAGGGGCGACGGCACGGGTTGCCGAGACGCTGCTTGACACGGTGGGAGATCGGGGATGAACCCGGCTGCACGATTCCTGCTTCGGCCCGTCTCACCGCTGTACGGAGCCCTCCTGCGGACCCGCTGTGCCGCCTACCGTCACGGAATCCGGCGCAGCTTCCGGCTCGATGTGCCCGTCATTTCAGTCGGGAACCTCACCCACGGCGGCACGGGGAAGACGCCCGTCGTCGAGGCCATCGTTCGGGTGCTCATCCGGGGCGGTCGATCGCCGGCCGTCCTGACGCGAGGATACGGACGGCGGGGCGGAGAAGCCCTCGTCATCGTGGGGCCCGAGGTCAAAGTTCCCGTTGAAATGAGCGGCGACGAGGCGATGGAACTGGCCCGGCGCCTGCCCGGTGTTCCGATCATTATTGACCATGATCGTGTGCGGGGCGGACACAGGGCCCAGGCTCTGGGCGCCGACTGCGTAGTTCTCGATGACGGCTACCAGCACCTTCGCCTCAGACGTGACCTCAATCTTCTTCTGATTGATGCCGGGGATCCCTTTGGAGCCGAGGCGCTCCCGCCGCTTGGTCGGCTGAGAGAGCCCCTCAGCGGGATCCGGCGGGCCGATCAGATCCTCGTTACCAAAATCCGAGGGGAAAAGATTCCTCCGGGAATTCTCGGGCGGATCGATGAGCTCCACCCCGGTTGCCCGGTCCACGGTCTTCGAATGGAGGCATGGCGTTTGCGCGGGCCGGAGGGCTTTGAGGATGTGTCCGTCCTGAAGGGGCGTGAGGTGCTGGCCTTCGCCGGCCTGGGTCGGCCCGCGGCCTTCTCGACGATGCTCCGGGATCTTGGCGCCCGGGTGATGGAAGAGTGCTTCTTCCCCGATCACCATTTCTATACACCCGGGGAGATTCACGAGCTGGAGGAGAAGGCCCGGGCCCGGGCCTGGATTCCCGTCACGACGGCGAAGGATGCCGTCAAGATCTCCAACATGGCGGCGCTCCGTGTTCTGGAGGTCCGGATGATGCCTCTTTCGGGCGACTGGTCTTTCATCTGGGACCATCTTTCGGAGAAGAGGGAATGAGGAAGAAGCGCAGCGCTCTTCGGAATCGCCTGGAGTTTGCGGCCTACGGGCTGGCTCTCAGGCTGAGTGCCATCGGGGGCAGGGCTTTTCATGAGGCTGTCGGAACCCGGATCGGGATCATCTTTCACAGGGTCGGGGGAAGGCGTCGCAGGATATTGGAGTTCAATCTCCAACTGGCCTTTCCCGAACTCACAGAGGAGGAGAGGAAGGAGTTGGGCTTCGGTGTAGCCCGGCACTTCGGCAGGGCTCTGCTGTCCTCCCTCCGCCTGCAGCGGAGCAGGCCGGAGAAGATTCTCGCGGCCGTCGAACTGGGAGGATTGGAGCATCTCAGGGGGGCCATCGCATCAGAGAGGGGATTTTTCATCCTCTCGGCCCACCTCGGCGCCTGGGAGGTCGCCGCCCTGCGCAGCGGGCTCGAGATCCCCTCGGGTCTCGCGGTTGTCCACAGACCCCTCGACAACCCTCTTCTCGACAGGAGACTGGAACAATTCCGCGCCCTCCACGGCAATCGGATGTTGAGCAAAAGGGGTGCCACGAGACCGATCCTCGCAGAGATCAGAAAGGGCGGTGCAGTGGGCATCCTCATCGACCAGAGGGCCGGAGTGAAAGGCTCGGTGGAGGTTCCTTTCTTCGGTCATCCGGCACGGACCCACCTGGCCCTTGCCCGGATCGTTTTGAAAACCGGTTCGCTGGTCTTGCCGACCTGGGCCTGGGCCGACGGGGGCGGGCGCTATAGCATGCAGATCGAAGCCCCGGTTTCACTGAAACCGGGAGATACCGAAGTCGATCTGACGGTGCGTTACACGGAAATTACGGAGCGGGCGATCCGGCGGAGGCCCGAGCAGTGGCTGTGGTATCACGATCGCTGGAGAGACTACCGCCTCTCGACACTCAGTTCTTCATCAGATCCCGGCCGGTGATCGCCGCGGTGTCGAGGATCGCACCCGGAAGGGTGCCGACGATTCCCACGGTAGAGATTTCCTGTCTGCTGAGTCGGAGACCCGTAATCGGGCTTCGAGGCCTCAATCCCCCTTCCTCAGGACGGCGGGGGTTGTGCTCGAGTCCGCAGTTTTCTCCTTCCGGATCATGACAGAACAACCAGTCCTCAGGGGAGTTGAGGGGCCCCACCCCGAGGCCGCCGAGAGCAGAACCAATGAGGTCCCAGGTCTCAGGCGGTGGGTCCTGAATCGCTATTGTTTTTTCCCGTTCTTTTGGAGGCTCAGAGGAACAGGGCCTCCAGCATCTCGGGCCGGCTGCCTTCCAGGGCCCGGCCGATGCTCAGCAGAGCATGACAGGATTCCCAATCGTGGATCTCGGGGCTCGTGGAACGGGGCTCAAGACTGAGAATTTCCCCCGATTGACGATCAATGGAGGCGTTGAAAGCCGGTCCCGAAAAATAGAGGGCCTCTGCAAAACGCATTCGGTAGATCCGATCACTGCTTTTGAAGGCCAGCTCAAACACGCCGTCATCCATCCCGGCCCGAAAAATCGGGCCTGTGGATGTCTCGAAGCACTCATCGTCTATGGTGAGTCGCGCCTTATCGAGGTGGGGATGGCCCGTTGTCGGGCAGAATTCGCTGCAGTTTCCACAGGCATTGCACCAGTCGGCAAAGAGGAGGACCTGGTGTGCCTGCCTGGTGTGAAAGAGGCGGGTCTCTCCATTTTCTCCCGCAGGCCACGCGACGGAAAAGGGTTCAAGGCTGAGGGTCATGAAGGCCCGGTTCGGACAGACCGTGACACAGGTTGAGCAGAGTTGATCGCAGTCGAGGCAACGGGAGGCCTCCCTTCGAGCAGCGTCCGGTTTGAGAGTCTGGACAACCTCGTCAAATCCGGTTCTTTCTTCAGGGGGAAGTTCCGGGGTCTTCTCTCGTCGAATCCGCCGGGATCTGCGGATGATGATCTCCTGTGCCGAGACCGGTTCCCGGTACTCGGCCTGCCGATCAGAGCCGAGCTGGAATGAGGCAATGAGATCTGCAGCGATGCTTCTTCCGTCCCCTGCTGCGGCAACGATGGACGAAGGGCCGCGAACCGCGTCCCCCCCGGCCCAGACCCCGGGGAGAGATGTTCGTCCGGTGGCTGGATTCACGCTGATCCAGCCGGAGGATGTCGTCTCGAGGCCCTCGATACCGGCAATCGAGGGGTCGGGCTCCTGGCCGATCGC
>JANTFG010000264.1 GCA_024763555.1 Thermoanaerobaculales bacterium | reverse complement strand
TGCAACGGCGCCAGCGGATACCTGCTCAAGAAAACACCGATGGACCGCCTGCTGATGCACATTCGCGAGGCCGCGACCGGGGGCGCGCCGATGTCCCCTGAGATCGCCGTCAAGGTCGTTTCCCTCTTTCGCACTCTCCCGCCGCCGGCACCCTCGCCGGCCGACTTGAGCCGGCAGGAGACCGCCTTCCTCGAGTTGCTTGCCGAGGGTCACTCCTACCAGTCGGCCGCCGACGAGATGGGACTGAGCATCAACACCATCCGGAACCACGTCCGGTCGATTTACGAGAAACTCCACGTCCATTCCAAGTCGGCCGCCGTCTCCAAAGCGCTCCGCTCAGGCCTGATCTGAGACGGGGTGGAGGGTCCGGTCAACAGCAGAAATCCGAACCCGAACATCCGCGAAGCCGGTGCACGCTCAGCATTGGGGTTTCAGCGCATGTTCATGCTCTTTTCTCAACTTCTGAAAGATTTTATGATTCACTCGAGTTCCAGAGGAGGACGACATGGGGAAAATCGCCGGATTCAGGAGTCTTGTCGTGTTGCTGGGAGTTTTGTGGGTTGGCATCGGTCTGGAAGGGGCGGAGCGCATCGGCCGGCCGGAGATCTATCCCGAGGAAGATCTGGAAGGCCTTGAGGTCGCAAGGCCGCTTTCTCCCGCCGAGATGCGCGCGGGCATCGAGGCGGCCCTCAAGATTCCCGACTGGAAACCCTCCGACCCTTCCAAATCCGTCAACAACTGGACGCCGGTCGGGGGAACCATCCTCAGCCCGACATCGTGGGCCGGACACGATACCGTCGGACGGGTTCGCTGCGCCGCCTGGGCCTGGTCCAACGGTCTGGGCGAGGAGACCCTGTGGGTCGGCGCCTCCAGCGGAGGCCTCTGGATGCTGGGTCGGAACCCCTTGCTTCCCAGCATTCGCTGGTGGGTTCCCGTCAGCAAGACGCTTCCCGGTTCGCCGACGGTCGGCGCTTTTCTCGTCAAGCCCGGTGATTCCAATTACATTCTGATCGGGACCGGCGACCCCGGCCGCGATGTCGGGACCGGTCTGTATCGAACGACCAACGGCGGCACGACCTGGACCTATGTTGAAACCGCAACCCCGGACGATCCCTCCTGTTTTTACAAACTGATGCTTGACCCCGGGGATCCAAGCCACCAGAAGGTCTTTGCGGCGACCTCCCTGGGACTCTTCGTCTCCTTTGATTTCGGAGCATCCTGGAACCGATTGAACCAGTTCTCCGATTCCCGGATCACCGATGTCGTGCGGGAAACGGCGGGCTCCGACTACCTCGTGGCGATCGCCGATGGGAGAATTTCCCGCTGTTCGCTGATTTTATGGAATAACGACTGTACCGACGCGACCGGGCTGAGCGGGAACATCGGGAGGATCTCGCTGGCGGTGTCACCATCGGATCCCTCCTATGTCTTTGCCCTGGTTTCCGATGACATCGGCTATGACGGTGTCTACCGATCCTCGGATGGAGGCTCGAGCTTCGTCAATATCGATGACCACTTCGGCGGAGGCGGGGATCCACTCGCCTGGGGGCAGGCGTGGCACACCGGCGCCATCGCCGTTGATCCCGCGAACCCCGACCGGGTTATCGTCGGGATGGCGGCGGCTCAGATGAGCTTCAACGCCACCGCGGCCGATCCCTCCACCGTCTGCTGGCGGCGGAACAAGGGGGTCTCAGCGGTCAGCGCCTGCGACACGACCGGACTGGACGCCGGACATGCCGACCAGACCTCGATGAGCTTCGTTCCACAGAGCGTCGACCCGGGAAACACGGACATCCTGATCACCAATGACGGAGGGATCTTCACCTACGACTGGTCGGCCGATACCTTCGACGACTCTTACAACGACATCGGGCTGAATGTCTCCCAGGTCACGCTGCCCAGAACGATGGATCGATCGCGGACCAACCCCAATCGCCTGCTGGCCGGGCTTCAGGATAACGGCATCATGCGGATCAACCTCGACGGGAACCCGGCGGCCTACGAGGGATTGACCAGCTCCGACGGCGGCCAGGTCAGTATCCGTCCCAATATCGACGATGATTTCTCCTTCATTCTCGGCAGCGCCTTCGATCGCTACCGATGGATCGGTACGGTCGGAACCCTGGAGCATATGAACGTCAACCTCCCCGGAGACGGTTCCTTCAATATGACGATGGCGTACAACCATAGCTTCTCCGATGCGGTGGTCCTGACCCACGACGCGCGCTATCTCTACTACCGCTGGGTCTGGGAGGACAGTTCGGTCGACTGGAGATACGTCAACCCCAACCATCCCCTGCCCGCATCGGTCGAGATCTCGAATATCGATACCGCATCGGATGACAGTCTGACGATCTACATTACCGACGCCCAGGCGGCGGAAAACGGGACGGCGCCCCTGTATATCATGACGGGAACGCTGGGAGACATGAACTGGGTCGCGTCCGACGTCGACGGCGGAATGGTGAGTGATCCCCCGGCGGAGGGAAGGGTTTTCGCCGACCGCTCGGGATCGAGCGCCAACGGGGACCACGTCTACTTCACCACCGGGCGCAACCGGCCCTCCAGGGCCTATTTCAGCACCGACCACGGGACGACCTGGTGGCAGGTCTCAAAAGACCTGGAGACCGTCCTGCCCAACGTTGATTTCTGGCAGCTGCTCTCCCATCCGGACAACCATGCGGATCAATTCCTGGCGACCGAGGTCGGGATCTTCCGGCGGCACGGCACCCACTGGTACCGCTACATGGACGGACTTCCGGCAGTGGTCAAGGTCCGGGCCATGCAGATCCACTCGAACGGTCCCGATGACACCGAGTTGGTGATCGGCACCTGGGGCAACGGATTGTGGAAGCGCCAAGTCGAATTCGACGACCACATCTTCGGTGATGGATTCGAGTGGGGCAGCACCGGGCACTGGGATGCTACGGTCGGGGAATGAATCTGTTGGAAACACATTCATCCTGCTGAAATCAGCGGCGGCCGGCTTCACAGCTCTAAATAGTGACCACGGTTTCAGTTGGAGTTACCACCTGGCGCCGAAGAGTCTGGAAACTCATTTCGTGACCGCGTGTTGTCTCTTCAGATGTCGGCGGGGAGCCCGTTCAAGGAGGAGCCATTTCCATAGAAGCGGCCCTCGAAGAGGGGAGAGATGCCGTCTTTGGCTTCTTGATCACTCGACGCGGATCGTGCGCCGGAGAAGAATTTCTCCCTTGGAGATATAGCGGAGTTCGTAGACCCCTTTCTTCGTCGGCGCCGCCAGGGTCGTTGGCGAACCCATGGAGACATAGACGAAGCCCAGCCTGCGGGAAAGCGGCGCCTCCGGCACAGCGATGGCGATGTAGTCCTCCGGGGAACGCTCGTTTTCCCAGCTCAGCCGGATCCTCCCGCCCGAGGGGACGGAGTCCGGGGCACTGAGAACGATTTCGCTCTGGGTAATCTCGATCTGTTCATCGGCGAGAACTTCAAGATCAGAAGACAAATAACGTACGCGGTAGGTTCCGGCCTTCTCCGGCGTCTCCAGAAGGCAGGGTTCTCTTTCCGTGCCCGTTGAGGAGATATAGTCTCCCGGGGCGGAATCCTCGGGCGCCAGGCTGATCATGTCACCCTCATTCCGGGGTCCGAAGAAAGGGATCTCGATTTTTCGCGAGACCTCTGCCTTTTCGGGCGGGAGGATGCCGGCCCGCGGATCCTTGATCTCGATCTTTGCCTTCGCCAGCCGTGAATTGTCGAGACCCGAGATGTAGCGAATTTCCCAGTCGCAGGCATCCCCGACCGGAGGAAAATCAAGATCAAGGCCGTCACCGGCCGGGTAGCGTACACCGATGTATTCGTACGGAGTATCCGACGGGACGATCGTCAGAAAGTCTCCGGGCGCCGCCATGGACTTCCATTGGATCGGAATCCGGGTGTCGCTCCCTCCCTCGGAAGGCGCGTCGATGCTGATCCAGTGGCCCGGCGCTTTGATTTTCAGTTCGGCCAGGACGATTTCACCCTGTTTCGAGCGGGTCCGCAGTTGAATCTGATAGTCCCCTGAATGCTCGGGGAGAGGAACAATCTGGTGACCTTCCGACCCGGAGATCTGCGAGGCCCAGACCCAGGATGCGCCCGGTGAAGGGTCTTTCTGCAGAACCAGCCTGGCGCCTGATGCCGGCGCCTTTTTGAAGCGGACATCGAGTGAGGGTCGGATGTCCCAGCCTGTCGGCATTTCCACCGCATCGAGTTCCGCCGCCTGGAAATCAGGAATGTCCAGTGAAATCCGGTGACCCGGGAGAATCGGTATTCGGAGGAGGCGGCCCAGCTCTTCCCCCTCGGCATCAATGGCCGTAGCCGAGAGGCTCCCTGCGGGAAGCTGCACCTTGAGCGGGAAGTCCTCGGGCGACATGCTCTTGATCCCCGGGATCATGCTTGCCCGGAGATCCAGCCGGGCAATCCCGGATGTCTGAGTGAGGTGGAATTCCGTTGTCAGGCCGACCATCTCGGCGGGCCCAAGACCGGTCAGGACCTCAAGCATCGTCGCGATGAAGCCGTTGAAATCCGAGATGGGTTTCAACGCAGCGTGGGAGGAAATCTCCGGCCGATCCGGAAAGCTCAGTCCGATGCCGAGAACAAGAACCTTGAGGCCCTCTTCCTGCATCCGGTCGAGCGCGATCCACGTCCCATCTTCCCTGCAACTGTCGAGGCCGTCGAGCAAAATCAGGAGGGCGTCCTTCTCCTGAATCGGACCGAAGTCCTCCCTGACAGCCTCCAGGGCTGCGCCGAGACAGGAGGCGCCTCGGCTTCCGATTCCATCAAGACTCTCGTCCAGACGAGCCTCCGC
Organism: Thermoanaerobaculales bacterium; assembly: GCA_024763555.1. GTDB lineage: Bacteria > Acidobacteriota > Thermoanaerobaculia > Thermoanaerobaculales > Sulfomarinibacteraceae > JANTFG01. Next base: position 308 of record JANTFG010000264.1, on the reverse strand, counting down.
CGCCAGACTCCAGCCCAGCAGGAGCCGAGTGTCTTCACAGGCGCCCGCCTCACCCAGTAAATGCCCACCTCCAAAAACGCGGAGTGCGATCTCTCGTTTCGGTTGCTCCTCGCTCAGGGCTGGAGCGAGAATATCCAGGGCATTGCGGATCGCACCGAGGCGGTCGGAACCGTCGCTCCCGAAAGCCGATGCCATGGACGCCGAGGCGTCCACGAGAATTTCGATCCGGCCCGGGTCCTTCTTCCCGGCGAATGAGGGAATGCTCGAGAGGAGAATCAGCAGGAGGGGAATGAGTAAGCGTCTCATAT
>JANTFG010000263.1 GCA_024763555.1 Thermoanaerobaculales bacterium | reverse complement strand
TCGATGAAAGCGCGTCGGGTCGAGGCGAGTTCGCCCGGGATTTCCTCTTCGAAGAAGCGGCGATTGAACAAGCCGGTCAGCGGATCGGTAATCGCCATTCTTCTCAGGGCGTCATTGGCTTCCGCCAGGCTTCGGGTTCTCTCCGCCACGATCTCTTCGAGTTCGGCATTACGTGCCATGATCCGCCGGTTCCTCACGATCAGTGCCCCGTAGATTCCGCCCAGCAGGAGAATGGCCATCCCGATTCGGAAACTCATCCGTTGCCAGAGAGCCGGAACGATGACGATCTTCAGGGAAGTAGGTTCAGATGCCGCCTCATCCCGTACAAAGCACTTGACCCTGAACGTATATTTTCCGGGTGGAAGCCTGGGATAGTAGGCCCATTCAGTGTCAGTCGGCCGACTCCACTGATCGTCGAAACCGTCGAGAATCCAGGTATACCTCAGTTTGGTCGGGTCGATGAAGCTCTGGCCGGAGAACTCGAAACGGAGCGAATTCCGGTCGTGGCGAAGCTCAAGAGGCCTCGGGGCGTCCCCCGAAATCCGGCTCAGTGGAATGTTCTCGTGAGCCGCCTCGACCCGGCGAAGGTCGATCATGGGGGGGAGGCGTTGGACGCCGTCAAATTCCTGGTCGATCCTGGAAACGCCGCGCATCGTACAGAACCAGAGGCGTTTCTGAGTGTCGACTGCAAAGCCGTTGGCGTTGAGTTCGTTGTCGGCGAGGCCGTCCCGGTTGTCGAAATGGGCGATGACCTTTCCTTTCCGGATGAGGTCCAGGCCGAGATTATGTCCCACCCAGAGCCGCCCTGCCGGATCGAAATCCATGAGGAAAATATTATTCGACCGCAGACCGGAAGAAATATCGATCCGGCTGGCCTCAGGATCCGGCCAGGACCAGATTCCCTTGTTCCCCGCGAACCAGGTCTGTTTCCCGGGTCCGGCGATGACATAGCGCACCTGCCGGTCGAATCCATCCTCTTCATCGAAATGGTGCCATCCCGAGTCGTCGAGCATCCATCCGCCCTGATTGGCGGTGACGGCCCAGAGCCGGTTCTCAGGATCGAGGTGGAGATGGCGGGTTCTCGCCGTGGGGCAGAAGGGACCTTCGAGTTCTTTCGCCTCGAGCCCGCCGGAGCCGTCTTCTTCAAGTTGGAAACTCCACAGTCCCGAGTCCGTGGCCAGCAGGAAGGAGCCCGATCGCGTCGCCAGGTCACGAAATTCTTCACCTGTAGGGAGGCCCTCGAGCCTGATTTTTTCAAAAGGGCCCCTGTGGCGGGAGCAGTAGAGTTCTCCCTTCCGAGTGCCCGAAAAGACCCGCTGCTTCCCGTCTTCGAAAAAGAACTGGAAAAAGCTGTCATCGGGCGTCCGGAGACGATACCTTTGTCCTGATGGCTCGATGCTCAGAATCCCGCGTGCCGTCCCGACCAGGATCCGTCCTTCGGAATCGGAGTCAAGAGCCCGGACTCGGTTTGAGGGCAGGCCGTCGCTCTCATCGATGCTGGAGACTTTCTCATCGGTGATGTGGGCGATACCGCCGTTGCGGGTCCCGACCCAGACCCCGCCTCGAAGCCTGTCGGCGACGATGTAGAAAGCATCCCCGGTGCCCACGCCGTCAGCCCTGGTGTAAGAGGTGAAGAGGGCCCTGGGGAGCTGGATCAGTCCGCCGCTGTCCAAACCGGCCCAGATGCTGTTTTCCCGGTCGATAAAGACGGAGACGATCTCCTGCCTGGGCAGGCCCTTTTCGATTTCTCTGGTGGTCTCGCCGGAGAGAATGATGAGTCGACCGTCGGTCGTCCCGATCACGATTCGACCATGGCTGGAAGCGGCGCAGCGCATGGATTCTCCGGTGTAAAGAGTCTGGAAGTCCTCCCCGTCGCCCACGGGGTCCAGACTCAGGAGTTGTCGCCTGGTCAGGAGCCCGAGGTGGTCGTCCGGTGTCCGGAAGAGCCCGTAGATTCTCTCTCCCCTGGCCGGGAGAGCCTCGATCTTATCTGAGACCCTGTAGAGGGATTCGCCGACGGCGATGAAAAGAGAGTGGCCGACCCGACAGGAGAGGGGGCGGATGCGTGCCGCTCTGTCGGAGGGGAGGGGGGCCTCCGGTGCACCTTGGCCCTGCATGTAACCATTCTCGCCCAGCATCCACGGTTCATCTCCCCCGGGCGCTTCGAGGAGAGCAACGACCGGGCCCTTTGTTTCCACCTGTCGTGCCCTGTCAGATTTCACAAGAAATACTTCCCCGTTTTCCGTCAGGAGGTAGACTCCGACTTGAGTGGGAAGGATGTCGGCGACAGCCTCATTGACAAAACCGTTGCGGTCATCGAAGGTGTCGAAGTGCCGCCCGTTGAAGCGCGAAGCGCCGGAATCCGCTCCGATCCAGATGTACCCGAGCCGGTCCTGGGTAATGGCTGAAACAGAATACTGGACGAGCCCCTGGTTTGGTCCCCAGGTGTACATCAGAGGTGTCTGGGCTGAGACCCCGCCCGGAAAGAAAATGCCGACCATCATCAGCAGAATCGGAAAAAGTGCTGCGGACGAGCGGCGAATCTCGGATCGGGGGGGAAGGCGAGAAATCGCCGGCCCTCCCCGGGGGGCTGAAGTGTTTCGGGTACTTTCCGCTGATCTCAGGAGTCTCTCCACCACTTCAGTGTAGCCTTCACCGGCGGCCCGGATCAAGGTCGAGCGTCTCGGAGTGTTTTCGCTTTGGCTTGCTTTGAGGTGAAACAGTCCAGTGGAGACGGCCGCGCCGCGGCCTGCCGGTGCGAGCGGAAGGCGTCGGGAAGCCAGCTCCCCCCTCGCCCAAAGAAGAAGGGGCATTTTCACGCAAAGGACGCGGAGGACAGAGAGCCGCCCGCCCACCCAACGCATTTTCACGCAAAGATCGCCAAGATCGCAAAGGCCCCCTCCCGCCCGGGAATCAGGCCAGGGCTTCAGAACTCAGACGGTCTCAGCCGGCTTCTCTTCCTTCGCTGCTGTGCTTTCGGCTGGGAGTGGGGTCGTGGATGATGAGAAGCACCCGGAGAAGAGGAATGGCAGAGGAAGAATGGATGAAAGCCCTCCGGGCTTACTGTCTTTCGGCCGGCACGGGGCCGGCCACCTTTCTTTGTTGCTGCCTGAGTTCCACCAGGGCCGGCCGGGTTACAATGCCCACATGAGAAGGCAGGCAGCGAAAAAGAGAAGACCTCGGGCCCACCTGGTCGCCCTCCTGAGCCTTCTTCTTTTCGCTGCCCTTCCGGCCCAGGCGAATCCCCGTGTCCAGGGGGGCTTGATGTTAGTGGGAGGCTTCTCGGAAGCCTTCGCCGGGGGAACATTCGCTCTGGGTACCGCTGAGACCGTGGTTGGTGTAGCGGGCTGTTTGTACATGGTGTCGGCAGGCGTCGATTCATGTTCTACGGGCGCCATCATGCTGCGGACGGGCGAGCATCACCTGCAGGCGAGGGAGCGAGCCCTGGTGAATATGGGCATGTCCGAAACCGCCGCATCGCTGACGGTCGCTGCTTTGGATATTGGTGTAGACCTCGGCGTCGGCGCGGCTTCCGGCAGCGGAAGGGTTGTTGGGCGTGTTGGGCCTGTGGGGGGACAGAGTATTGGCGAGCTTCGCTCAGCAAGCCGTGCTGCAGGTAGGGGAACCATTGTCCCATATGAGGGCCCGGCCATCACTGCGACGGAGCTTCGGAATGGGTCAGGCATTGTTTCTGGTGCAGCTGAACTTCCGTCCGGTCTTTGTGCCATTCTTCGCGGAAGAGAGGGCACCGCCGATCTGATTCCTCGGGAAATCGGAGAACGGCTTTCAGGCCGGCAGTTCGCCTCGTTAAGGAAGTTCCGGGAGGCGTTTTGGCGTGAGGTCGCTGATTCTCCGTATGCAGCGGAGTTCCAGCGAATCAACGTTCGGAACCTGGCGAGGATGAGGAAGGGTTGGGCCCCACTTGTAGACGCCTCGCAGGTGTACAAGGGGCAGTATCGCTTTGTACTTCACCACAGAATTCCGATTTTGCAGGGCGGTGGCGTCTACGAACTTGACAATCTTCTAACGTCTTCACGGCGATTTCATAGAGAAGTACTTGATTCTGTGTTTCATGCAGGTAGGTAGGAGATCACGGTGGTTGATCGTCAGCACTTAATCCAGATAGTTCAGCGCATCATTGATTGTGATGGTTCAGAAGAGGAGATTGATGCTCTTATTGAGGAGTTCTTGGCGTCCGTGCCGCATCCAGAGGCACTGAATGTGCTGGGGCGGCATGGCAGCGCTGACGCGGTTGTTGATGAAGCGCTGTCGTACAAGCCACAGCCAATGCCGGCGTCGTGGACTTAGTCCGACCAGGTGCCCCCCGCAAGAACTCCATTCGGGGCGATTCGGGGGTCGAAACCGAGGAATGAAAGCCCGGGATCCTCGAAATGATCGACTCCGCCTCCGAAGGAATCCGGCTTCACCGAGCCTCTTCGCCCCGAGGCATGGAGTCAGGGCCTTCCTGAGTTCTTTGCCTCCGCTGGCCAGGGACTCGGTCATTCGAAGGCCGGAGAAGTGAAGGGAGGACAGGGTTTCCGAGAGGGTGGGGGTCCCAGGTCATTGTTTTCAGTGCTTCGAGTTCTTTTGAGACTCGATCAGGGAGGGGATACCTCGCTCCCCGGTGATCTACCTTGTCTGTCGAGCTGCCGATTTCCGGAGGAGCCCGGGCCTTCCGCTGGAAGCCCCCTCCCGAGGCCGCCAACCGGAGCCGCGAGCCGGAACCGCATCCGGAGCCGGGCCCGACGCCCGCGAGGCGAGGCTGAGCCGGTAGAGTCTCACTCGAAGTGGCCGGGACATCCCACGACCGCACAGGCTTCGGCCACGCCCTCCCTGCTCCCGCTTCGGATGAGCGGCTCCGCCTCCTCACCGTCGCGGATGCAACAGCCTCCAGGTCATCGCCCGTACGCGGTCGAAGAGTTCAACGGCATTTGCGGCTTTTTGACGATCAACCGTCCCGATGGATCTCAATAGCCTGAGGTGGACGTCGACTTCGCGGGCTGACCCGAGAGCCACCCGGAAGCACCCTTCCGGAGCAGGAGCCGCGAACCGGAACCACATCCGGGGCCGGGCCACCGCGCTGTCCTGGTATTGGAAAATATTCTGAGTCCCTGTGTTCGTCCTTCAATTTCAAACTTCAAACTTCACCCTTCAAACTTTGAGGGGCTCCAGC
>JANTFG010000262.1 GCA_024763555.1 Thermoanaerobaculales bacterium | reverse complement strand
TGTTGTTCATCTGCTGTCGGATAACCGCTGGGCCGGACGAAGTCAAAGGCAGGCCTCGCTTCGCTCGGTCGCTGCGCGACCCCTGACATCGACCGGCGCCACCGGCTTTAGAAAGGGTATGAACAACACGAAAACCACCCCGTCTCGCTCAGTCCCGAAAGGGAAACTTCATGTCGTTGAAGTCGCACTCGAAGCGGCCGGAACAGCAATCGCCCTCGTGGATACGCTTCCCTCGAAGTACCGCTCGCTGGCCGACCAGGTGATCCGGGCGGCATCATCGGTTCCCGCAAATTTAGCGGAAGGCCGGGGGCGTTCCGGAAAAGACCGGCAATACCACTTCCGGGTGGCGCTTGGGTCAGCCCGCGAAGTCGACGTCCACCTCAGGCTTTTGAGATCCATCGGGACGGTTGATCGTCAAAAAGCCGAAAGGGCCGTTGAGCTTTTCGACCGCGTGCGGGCGATGACCTGGAGGTTGTTGCATCCGCGACGGTGAGGAGGCGGAGCCGCACATCCGGGGCCGGAGCGGAGGGCCGGAGCAGTGGCCGAATCCGGAACCGGGTCCAGAGCCGATGCCGGAACCGATGCGGTCGTGGTTCTTTGAGCGGAATGCGGGAGGCGTAATCGCGGTCTCCGTTTCTGAGGCCGGAGCAGGGGTGTCCTGTCCCCCGCAAGAACTCCCTCCGGGGCGAATCGGGCGACAAAACCAACCAATGAAGACCCGGAATCCCCGAAATGATCGAAGCCTCCGAAGAAATCCGGCTTCACCGAACCTTTTCGCCCGGAGGCCCGGGAGCAGGACAGATAATGACAGGCCTGCGGCCTTGCTGTCTTCCGGCCGGCACGGAGCCGGCCACCTTTCTTTGTCGCTGCTTGAGTTGTACAAAGGCCGGCCGGGTTACAATCAGGGCATGAGAAGGCTTGCAGTGAAAGTGAGGAGATCAGGCCCTCCCTCGGGTGAGGTCGCGAGAATCTCCCCTCCGGCCGCATTCATCTACGACGAATTCTCGTGCGGTGGATTCCCGCCGATATATGACTACAACTGCGTGAGCATATCTGATTCCACACCAGCCCCGGGCCGGGATTCGAGGTCCTATTGCCAAACCTGGATCGATCCGCTCGAAGCCGGCGGGCTCTACAACTACAGAGCGAGGCGCTACAGCTTAGAGATGATCCCCGAAGGTTACGCGGCATGAATCGACACGCGGGCTCAACCATAGAAAAGCTGCGAACCTGTCCGAGTTCTGGGGTCCACCTCAGATGGTTTCTTGAGTTTTTCGGAGATCCAATGGATGGTAGACCCGAGATTGGAGGAAATAATCAAGAAGGCGGAGTCGCAGGAGTAAAGATGATGCAAAGAAACCGTCTCCCTATCCTTGTCCTAATTATAATCGTTGCGATCGCCGTGGAAGCATGTTCGAAGCGTGAGCCTAGGCCTGAGTTGATAACGGAGGTCTCCTCGCTGCTCCCTGATGTTCCTGACGATTCTTTTGAGGTCCTGGATGCTGACAGAATCGAAAACCGGGACACGGAGTCATGGTTTGCCGATCTGAAGGTCAACGCTTCATTTCAGGCGAGCCTCGTTGACAGTGGCTTTGTCGTGGTTTCTTGTTCCCAGTCCAAGGTATTAGCTGATAGAGCCGTTAGCTTGGCGGCTGCCCCTGAATGGAAGGTCGATATCGAGTCCAGCGATCACTGTTATTGTAGCCAAAGGCTAAAGAAAGGAACTGGAGAGCAAAGGCTGACCTTGGTCTATGTCACTACTATTCGATTCCAAGCTAGAGTCATCAACCTTCAGGCGAAGATGGACTGCCTACTATTGGATCGTAGGTTTGGAGAGATTGATTCTTCGCGCTAGGGTTCGGTATCCCTGTCCCCCGCAAAAAGCCCATCCGCGGGTTTTCGGGGGACAAGACCGACAAATGAACCACCGGAATCCTCGAAATGACCGACTCCGGCTCCGAAGAAATCCGGCCTCGCCAAGCCTCTTCGCCCCGAGGCGCGGGAGCAGGACAAAGAAGGAAAGGCCTGCGGCCTTGCTGTCTTTCGGCCGGCATGGGGCCGGCCACCTTTCTTTGCAGTTCTTGGACGGAACTTCCACTTAAGCCGGTGGTCCGAAAATTGGGGGTAACCGCACACCTGCGCGTTTCCATTAGGATGCTCTCCAAGTTAGAAGCCTTTTCGATTCCTCAAAATAATCTGTCCTTCGTCCTCGAGCTTTTGACTTCTTCTATTTACGCGCATGTTACGGGGCCTTTTAGAAAGGGCGAGATTGAGCGGCTCTCAGATCAGGTCTACAGTCGATATGGGAGGCGCATTCTTAAACGAATAGCCAGGCCATACGTTGAATCGGCATGGCCCGCGCTTAAGGCGATAACTCCTGGGGATGGGGGCGGTGGCTGATGCTAATTTTGAGGGTTTCTCTATTGTTTGTCATTGCAATTTCAACCCAAGGTTGTGCAAGATATCACACTCAGGTATCGAGAGTTAGCGAAGATGTCAGCCTTCTGGACTATTATCGATGTACAAGCTGGGATTGCCGATATTTTGATATAGGTGTGGCCTACCAAGAGGTAGTCGTTGACGGAAATCGGTTCGTATTTGATGTTACCGATGGCGAAATTCTTAAACTCTTTTCTTCTGGCGGAAGATTGCTCGCGGTTCGGCCAAACAACCACTCCACTTTCCTCTGCGAAGTCTGCTCGGATGGCGAGCTAAGCTATCTGGCGGAGATTTCCAACATGTGCGATGGTCTCATCGGCGATATTTATCTGGAGGAATCGGAATACCAATATTCCATTACTATTGCCTGCCTATTATCTGAAGGCTCCTCCAGTCCTGAGCAAATTCGTTTGGAGGTTTTTAGGGGTGATGGGTATGAACCCTGCTTGCCCGTTCTCCCTGGCCCCCGCCATAACTCCATCCGAGGTGAAACGGAGGTCGGAGGCGAAGAATGAAGGACCAAAAAGCCGGAAATGAACGTGAGTGTCTCGGAAGAGTTTCAGCCTCTGAGCCTTGCTTCTGTCATTTTCCTGAAAACGAGACAAAGCTCCGCCGTGTGTGTTCGGATTCCTTCAGTTTTCAAACATCCCGCAAGCCGACCTCAGGCTACCTCGTCGAGCCGCTCGTGGTGGTGCATGCCACCGAGCACCCGGGTGCTGACAAGTGACTCACAGCTCAAAAGAAGATTTGGTGCTCTCAAGTGTTTCATGCGCCTTGCCATCAGGGGAGTTGTATCGCGCTGATCGGTATATCCGAACACCGCCAGGACCTTGCGGCGAGGGCTTTATTGTCCGGGTCTTCGTCTCAAAGGATAGCGGCTCGTCTTGGAGCGAGCTTCCGATGAAGCTGGAGTGGTCATCGCGATATTTCTTTGGCCTATTTGCGAGCACCTGGCCTCCTGAGGAACTGGATGAGTTTTTCTTTGCCAGCGAGGGGCTTTGCATGGTCTATCGAGACCCTTGGATAGCCCATGAGAGACGAATCTCACCCTTCGGTCTAGATGCTGAGTCTGAGTGGAGGGCAGTTTATCGTCCGAGTTCATGCTGTTGGAGGCTTCGCCGCCTACGTGTTCTTTCGGAAGACTGACGGGTGTCCTGTCCTGTTGTCCCCCGCAAAAAGCCCATCCGGGGCAAATCGGGGGACGAAACCGACGAATGAACCCCCGGAATCCCCGAAATGATCGACTCCGCCTCCAAAGAAATCCGGTCTCACTGAGCCTCTTCGCCCCGCGTCGCTCGATTCCTTCGCTTGTGTCTCGCTTCCGGGGCTGGCTTTTTGTGGTGATATGATTGGAATCGGAGGCAATCATGGCTGGGAGTGTGGACAGTCTGTATGAAACCGAGTTGCGGCATCTTCCACTGGAAGAGCGGATGCGTCTGCTCGAGCTGATTGCTCGAGATTTACGGCGAACCGGTAATGAGGAGACAAAGAGCATTCTGCAGCTACGTGGACTCGGTCAGGAAATCTGGGATGGAATTGAGGCCCAGGAATACGTTGATGAAATGAGGGCCGAGTGGGATCGCCGTTGCTGAAATCTCTTGATGATGCCATGGTCGGTGTCCGAAAACTGGCCTTTGATACGGCGCCGATTATCTACTTCATTGAAGCTCATCCGCGATATGTGGATATTGTCGAGAGGGTGTTGAGGAAGGTAGATGGCGGTGCGATCACAGCGCTGTCTTCAGTACTTACTTTGACCGAAGTCCTGACACGCCCTGTGCAGCTTACTCAGACAGAACTGCAAGAGCAATATCTCGATTTCTTGCTCCACTCCAGGAATTTTTCCATCGCCCCTCTGGACGCTCAGATGTGTGTGCAGGCAGCCGATCTGCGTGCTCGTTACGGCCTTCGTACACCGGATGCATTACAACTTGCCTGTGCGATTCAATCGGGCAGCCAGGCATTTTTGACAAATGACATCAAACTCAGGAAGGTCGAAGAGCTCAGGGTTGTCGTCCTCGAGGATCTTCTGCAGAGTGAATCGGGGCCAAGTTGAGTGAGAGTACGCGCACTCTCTCATCGGCGGCATCTCTGGTCGACCTGGATCGATCAGTTGGCCGTCGAGCAGGTGGATCTGGACGGCAATGGCTCGCTGGAGACGACGCTCTATCCCATCACCGACATGCTGGGCTCGGTGCAGCTGGTGACGGATGATGCCGGCAAAATTGTCGAGCGGATCGAGTACGACCCCGACGGTACGCCGCATTTCTGGAGCGCGGACACTCAAGGCCCCGCGGTCAACCGGATCGTCTGGACGGGAGATGGGATGGCTCCGGTGGGGGCAGTGACCCCGCAGGTCTTCGAGATTGGTTTCTCCGAGGTCGTTGATGCTGCAAGTGTGGCCGGAGCAAGCGCAACCCTGACGCCGGAGGGTGGCACGGCGGTGGATCTGACTCTCTCCTTAGCCGCTGATTGCAGAGCCGCCGAACTCACCGGTGCGTCCATCGCCGCAGGAAGCAACTACGTCCTGCACCTTGAGGGATTACGCGACCTGAGCGGGAACGCGCTTCAGCCCGAAGATCGGATGCTAAGCGTGGCGAATCTGGAGAGCTTCGAAGTGATCGCCGACACTGCGGCGCCGGTGCTTCTGGCCGTCATGGATGGAAACGACGGGATCTACCTGTTGTTTGACGAGGCGGTGCAGAGCGCGGATATGGCTTCCGCGATTCAGCTGAAACGACAGGGAAGCCTCGTCGAGGGTGA
>JANTFG010000261.1 GCA_024763555.1 Thermoanaerobaculales bacterium | reverse complement strand
TCGGACTCTTCATCGGCGGCGCGGTCGCTTCCAGCGCCGGGGCCTCAGTGTTGTCCGATTCCGGGATCTATCTCTGGGCGCTCCCCCACGCCGCAGGCGCCGTCACGGTCAATCTGCTCCTCGGGCTCAACCCCGCGCTTCTCTTCGCCCTGACGATGTCACTAGTCGCGGGCATCATGCTGGGAGGCTCCTATCCGGCGGTTATCTTCGCGCTGGCGGGGAGTCTCGTCGGCGTCCTGGCATCCCAGCAGTTTAAGGAACGCTCAGCCTTCAGCAGAATCGGCCTCAACGTAGGTTTGATCAACGCCTTCGCGGTCATCGTCCTCAGTCTCTGGTCGGGCTGGTCGGAGAACTGGCAGAAAGTCGGCCTTGAGATATTCTTCGGCTTTCTCGGCGGCACAATCGCCGTCGGTCTTGCCTCCCTGTTGTTGCCGATCCTGGAAAGCCTCTTCGGGATCACGACGGACATTCGACTTCTCGAGCTTTCCAATCAGAATCTGCCCCTTCTCAAGAGGCTCTCGCTGGAGGCGCCCGGCACCTACCAGCACTCCCTGGCCGTGGGAAATCTCGCGGAAGCCGGCGCCTCCGCAATCGGAGCCAACAGCCTCCTGCTTCGGGTCTGCTCCTACTACCACGACGTGGGCAAACTGATCAAACCCCAGTATTTCGTTGAAAATCAGCGCGGAGAGAATCCCCACGATTCGCTCTCCCCCTCGATGTCGGCGCTGGTCATCCAGAGTCATGTCAAGGAGGGCCTGGAACTCGCCGGCCAGGCCAGGCTTCCCCTTCCCATTCGTCAGGGGATTGCCACTCACCATGGGACGAAGCTGATCCGCTATTTCTACAACAAGGCAAAGGAATGCTCGAATCCTGAAATGGGCGAAGTCCGCGAGTCTGATTACCGCTACCCCGGCCCGAAACCTCATACCAAGGAGTTGGGGATTCTCCTGCTGGCCGACGCCATCGAGGCCGCCGCACGGACCATCGACTCGCCAACACCGGCGAAGATCCAGGGACTCGTCCAGCGCATCATCGCGGACGCCATGGATGACGGTCAACTTGCGGATTCCGACCTGACCTTTGCCGAGATCGACAAGGTGGCCTCTGCATTCATGTGGGTGCTGATGAACATGTATCACCACCGGATCGAGTATCCGGGATTCGACTTCAACCGAACGAAAGGGGACTCCAGGGAGACATGAGTTCCATTCAGATCCTTTTCAGGAGACGACCGGGGATTCCGATGGCCTCAGCCATTCGCTCCAAGCTCAACAGGGCGCTGGACCAGCTCGGCCGGGCGGACTCGGAGCTGCATATCCTCCTCACCGACGATGCGGAGATCCGCCGCATCAACCACGAATATCGTGGAAAGAACGAGGCGACCGACGTCCTTTCCTTTCCGGACGGCGACAGGCTCCCGGATGGGAGAATCTTTCTCGGTCAGATCGTCGTCTCCCTCGAAAGAGCCCGCGTCCAGGCCCGGGAACTCGGACATGATGAAGGACGTGAAATCCTGGAACTGCTGCTTCATGGACTCCTCCATCTCCTCGGCTGGGATCACGAAACAGATGAAGGAGAGATGGATGAGCTTGAAGTCCGACTGCGTAGGGATTGCCTCAGATGATTGATTTTCATGCGTGGCTCTCTCATCCCGTGACCATCGGATTGGGCCTTCTGATCCTGTCTTTCGGCCTGCTCTTGTCGGAAATCCTTCTTCGTCGTCTCTCCGACCTTGGATCGGTACGATTCCAGGGCCTGGTGGAGGATCACGAAAAACTCAATTTTCTCCAGGATTCCAAACTCTCACACGCTTTGACCGCGTTGCGCTGGCTCCAGTGGATCCTCCTCGGCCTGGTCTGGCTTGTTCTGGAGACCGGATTTGGGATCGGAGCGCTTCAGAGCCTCGGAGTCATCGCCTCGGCTGCCCTCCTGATTGTCCTCGCCGCTCAGTTCCCCCTGCGCTTCCTCGGCGAGGACAGTATCGCCCGCATCCTCAATGCCCTTCGCCTCCTGATCAGAGCCCTGATTTCCATCAGCCGTCTCGGAGGTCCGGAGCTTGGAGAAAACTCGGAGGACGATGAGGAGGAGGCCTCGGATCGTGAGATTCGGGCCTTTCTCGACATGGGCGAGGCCGCAGGGATCATCGAAGGCGAAGAGGGCGAGATCATGGAGAGTCTCGTCGAATTTTTCGACACCACGGTCCGCGAGGTCATGACGCCGAGAACGGAGATGGTCGCAGTCGCCGAGAGCGCATCCTGGCACGATCTGATGAGTCTCTTCATCGAGACACACAAGAGCCGGATTCCGGTCTACCGTGAGACGATCGACCACGTGGTCGGCCTGGTCCACGTCAAACAGCTGATCAAGGACATCACTGAAGGTCGCAAGCCACCCGTCGCGGAACTTCATCAGCCCTGCCCCGTTGTTCCGGAGTCCAAGGAACTCGGGGCTCTTCTGAGAGATTTTCAGAAGCAGCACCAGCAGATGGCGATCGTCGTGGACGAATACGGCGGTACCGCCGGCCTCGTAACACTTGAGGACATCCTTGAGGAGATCGTCGGGGAAATCCAGGATGAACTCGATCCCCGACAGCCGCCGGAGGTCCAGGAAATCGAAGCCGGAGTTTACCTCCTTCAGGGGCGCGCGCCCCTGGAGACCCTGGAGGAAGTCTTCGATCTCGAGTTGGAAACCGAGGACGTGGACACCGTCGGAGGCTTTGTCTTCTCACGGTACGGCAGCGTGCCCGAGGTTGGAACCGAGGTTCCCGTACCCGAGGAAAAGCTCCTCTTTCAGGTTGAAGAGATGGACGGTCGGAGGATCGTCAGCGTTCGAGTCCGGCGAATGGAAAACCAGGAGATTCACGAGGAGTCATTGTGACGGAAAACACCAAACGCAGTGGGCTGGTTGCCCTGATCGGTCGACCGAATGCCGGCAAGAGCACCCTGCTCAATGCCCTGATCGGCGAGAAGGTCGCCATTGTCTCGGCCAGACCGCAGACGACTCGAAACCGGATTCTTGGAATCCTCAATGACCCAAGAGGCCAGATCGTCTTCTTTGACCTTCCAGGTGTACACCGCCCTCGCCACGCGATGAATACGAGGATGATGCGTGAGGTCCGATCGGCCCTGGACGAGGTGGACCTCATCCTCCACCTCATCGACGCCTCCGAGAGCTGGGGCGGAGGTGAGAATTACCTCTTCGAACTGCTGGAACCGGTCTCCGCGCCCGTCATCGGCGTCCTGACAAAAATCGACCTGATCCCGCAGAGAGCGGAACTGCTCCCGAAGATCGAGGCCTACTCCGCCCGACGTTCCTCCAGCCCCGTCATTCCGATCTCAGCGCCGAAAAACGACGGCCTCGACGGACTTCTCGATGAGATCTTCAAGCTGCTCCCCGAGGGAGAAGCCTTCTACGGCGAGGATCTCAATACCGTTCAGAGTGAGCGTTTTTTCATCGCCGAGATGGTTCGGGAGAAGGTCCTGGAGAGAACCCGGAATGAACTTCCCTACAGCACGGGGGTCGTCGTCGATTTCCTCCGCGAAGAGGGAAACCTGCTCCGGATTGACGCCGTCATCTACGTCGAACGGGATTCGCAGAAGGGCATCATCATCGGAAAGGGCGGAAAGATGCTGAAATCCATCGGCACTGCAGCCCGACACGAGCTTGAGAAACTTCTCCAGACCAGGGTCTTCCTCGCCCTGCATGTCAAAGTCCATCCACGCTGGCGCGATGATATTCGAGTACTCCGGGAAATGGATCCCACTGCGGGCGCCACGGATTTCAGCTGATGGCCGCTCTCAGAACGCTCCAGGTCTTTATCCATCCCCGATGTCCCCATTCGCGGGCCCTCGTCGAAGATTTCAGGCGGCGTGGTATCAGCTTTGTCGAAATCGACATCTCGGAGGAGGAAGGGCTTCAGCAGCTGAAGGAGGCCTCCTGGGAGCGGAAACTCCCGATCATCCTGGATCATGAGCGCCTCTCGATCGGCTTTAAAGGCTCCTTTTCGACCTTCAGCGAGCTGGGAATCCGATAGGAGCGCAGATCTCTTCAGGCCTTGACGACATTCCCGGCCGGCGACCTGTAAACACCCCGAGTATCGACGATGAGCTTCGCCTTTTTTGAGATCATCTCGTAGTCGATCGTGCTGTGATCGGTGACAATCAGGACTGCATCAGCGGTCTCGACGGCGGCGTCTGAAAGCGCAACCGACTCCATCGCGGGCAGCTCGGGCCAGGAACGCATCTTCGGTGCCCGGGGAATGTGGGGGTCATGGTAACTGAGTTCCGCGCCCAGTTCGAGCAGGCGGTCGATCAACTCGAAGGCCGGACTCTCCCTGGGATCATCGATATCCTTCTTGTAGGCCAGGCCCAGCATCAGGATCTTCGAGCCCTTCAGGGCCTTCCCCTGCTCGTTGAGCGCAAGCAGGAGCTTCTCGATCACGTAATGGGGCATCTCGACGTTGAGTTCTCCCGCCAGCTCGATGAAGCGGGTCGAACGGCCGTATTCCCGGGCCTTCCAGGCCAGGTAGAAAGGATCCAGAGGAATACAGTGCCCACCCCAGCCCGGGCCGGGATTAAAGCGCATGAACCCGAAGGGTTTGGTTTCCGCCGCGTCCAGAACCTCCCAGATATCGATTCCCATGGAATCGAAGACGATCTTCAGCTCGTTGACCAGCGCGATGTTGACGGCGCGAAAGATGTTTTCCATCAGCTTGCTGGCTTCGGCCGCCCGGGAGGAGGAAACCCGAACCGTCCGCGTAATCACACCTGAATAGAGCGCTTCCGCAAGATCGCCTGCGGTTTCGCCGACACCTCCGACCACCTTGGGGATGGTGGTCGTCTGGAAATCAGGATTACCGGGGTCTTCCCGCTCGGGCGAAAAGGCCAGAAAAAAGTCTTCCCCACAACGCAGGCCTGAGGCTTCCAGAATCGGTCTCAGCACCTCATCGGTCGTGCCGGGATAGGTTGTGGATTCGAGGACCACGAGCTGAGCTTCCCGGATATTTTTCGCAATCTCCTCCGCCGTCGCCTTGACATAACGCATCTCCGGCTCCCTCTGGGCCGTCAGGGGCGTCGGAACACAGATCAAAATCGCATCCATCGCCGAAAGGCGGGAGAAATCAACTGTTGCATTGAGCCTCCCCGTACCGACGATTGCCGGCAGGCGCTCGGGATCCAGATGCTGGATATAGGATCGGCCCTTCCTGATCGCATCTATTTTTGCGGGATCG
>JANTFG010000260.1 GCA_024763555.1 Thermoanaerobaculales bacterium | reverse complement strand
CTCCCACCGAGAATGGCCGCAGCTCCATCGGCAATCATGACCTTGTCATGCAGTCGGGTCACGTAAAAGGGCTGCAGACCCTCTCTCAAGGGATGGAGAATCCGCACGAGGGCGCCGGCCTTCTCGAGTCGGTGGCGCACCTTTGAGCTGAAATCCAGAGAGGCCATCGAGGTCGTGTCGTCCACGATGACAAGAACTCGGAGCTTCTCACCCTCCCTCCTGCGCTCGGCAATCCTCTGCCGGATGGCATCGATCATCTCCTGCCCGGACTGGTCGTCCCTCCAGATGAAGGTGGAGATCAGCAGATGATGCTGCGCAGCTTCCACCAGTTTCAGGCGCTCGGCAAAGGCCTGGGGGCCATCATCGAGCAGCTGAACTGAATTGCCGTCGAGAAGTCGACTGCTTCCTGCCTCCTCGACGACCCGCCGGAGGTCTGTCCCCGCCGCCGGACCCGCAAGGGCCGAGAGGAGGAGCAGGATCAGTAGAAAACGGAAGAGCCTCATCCCTCAGATCACGATATTGACCAGCCGACCGGGGACGACGATGACCCTCCGAATCTCGGAATCTCCGATGAAACGGCGCACCTTCTCCGAGGCCAGCGCCGCCGCCTCCAGATCTTCCCGGCCCGCATCGGGGGGGAGCATCAACTCATCGCGCTTCTTCCCGCGGACCTGGATGACGATCGGGATGAGTTCATCCGTGCAGAGTTTCTCGTCGTATTCCGGCCAGGCCGCAAGGGAGATCAATCCCTCCTGACCCAGATTTTCCCAGAGTTCCTCGGCGAGATGCGGGGCGTAGGGCGCCAGAATCCGGAGGAAGCTGCCGAGAATCTCCCGGGGCAGATTCTCCGCCGTGGTCGCCTCGTTGACGAAAATCATCATCTGGGCGATCGCCGTATTCATCCGGATATTTTCCGTATCCTCATCCACCTTGCGAATCGTCTTGTGCAGCACCCGGTTGAGCTCTTCGGCGGAGTCCGCGGGTTCATCAGTAATCCGAGAATTCAGCTTGCCGCTCTTTTCGTCCACAACAAGTCGCCACACACGCTGCAGAAAACGGCTGACACCCTCGACATCCTTCATCTGCCAGGGTTTCTGCACCTCGAGGGGACCCATGAAGAGTTCATAGAGTCGCATGGCATCCGCCCCGTACTGCCCGATGACCTCGTCGGGGTTGACGACGTTGAACTTCGACTTGGACATTTTCTCGATCTGGGTGGTGACCTCTTTTCCATTCTCCCGAACGAAGAACTTTCCGTCCCGCTCCTCGACTTCATGCGGGTAATAGTATTTCCCGGCCTTGTCCTGGTATGAATAGGCCAGGATCATGCCCTGGTTGAAGAGTTTCCGGAAGGGCTCGCGGGTGTGAACCAGGCCGCAGTCGTAGAGTACCTTGTGCCAGAATCGGGCGTAGAGAAGATGCAGGACGGCATGCTCGACGCCGCCGACATAAAGATCCACCGGCATCCAGTAGTTCTCAGCCTCCTCCGACCAGGCCTGCTGATCATTCTTCGGGTCCAGATAGCGGAGGTAATACCAGCACGAGCCCGCCCACTGGGGCATGGTATTGGTCTCCCGAGTCCCGATTCTTCCGTCCGGAAGTTCCACCTTCAGCCAGTCTCCCGGCGCTCGGGCCAGCGGGGGACGCCCATCTTCGGTCGGCCGGTACTCGTCGATTTCCGGCAATTCAATCGGCAGCATCTCCTCGCCCAGGACGATGGATTCGCCATCTTCGGTATGGACGATCGGGAATGGCTCGCCCCAGTAACGCTGGCGGGAAAAGAGCCAGTCCCGGAGCCGATACTGGATCTTCTCGCGTCCGATCTTCCGCTCCTCCAGCCATTTGATAATGGTATCGATGGCCTCGGGAACCCTCAGGCCCTCGATACTGAAGCCGTCGAGGCCCCTCGAGTTGATGAGAATGCCCTCGGCACAGTCGGTGTAGGCCTCTTCCTCGATAGGGCGGTCTCCGCCCGAGACCACTTCGACGATGGGCAATTCGTAGAGACGGGCGAATTCGTGGTCCCGCTCATCGTGGGCCGGAACCGCCATGATGGCCCCGGTTCCGTAGGAGGCGAGAACGTAATCGGCAACCCAGATGGGGATGGCCTTCCCATTGACGGGATTGATGGCTTCGGCCCCAGTAAAGACACCACTCTTCGTTTTGGCCAGATCCGTCCGATCGAGATCGCTCTTGTTGACGGCTTCTCGAACATAGGCCTCGACCTTTTTCCGCTGCTCATCAGTTGTGATTTTCTCGACGAGTTCGTGTTCCGGCGCCAGGACACAATAGGTCGCGCCGAAGAGGGTGTCCGGACGGGTCGTGAAGACCGTGAAATCCAGGTCGTGTCCAGCGACCCTGAACTTGACCTCGGCACCGCGGCTTCGACCAATCCAGTTTCGCTGCATCTCCTTGACCGATTCAGGCCAGTCAAGCTCTTCGAGATCATCGAGCAGGCGCTGGGCATAGGCGGTGATCTTCAGCATCCACTGACGCATCATCCGGCGCTCGACGGGATCGCCGGTCTCGACGTAGCGTCCGTCCTTGACCTCCTCGTTCGCCAGGACCGTTCCCAGTTTCGGGCACCAGTTGACGGGAACATCCGCCATGTAGGCCAGGCCCTTCTCGTAGAGCTTGAGGAAAATCCACTGGGTCCAGCGGTAGTAGTCCACCGAAGAGGTGTTGATCTCCCGCTCCCAGTCATAGGAGAAACCCAGACGCTGAATCTGGCCCCGGAAGGTGTTGATATTCCGGGCCGTGATCTCGGCGGGATGTTTGCCCTCCCGAACCGCGGCCCGTTCCGCCGGCAGCCCGAAGGCATCCCATCCCATCGGATGGAGGACGTTGAAGCCCTTCATACGTTTCATCCTGGCCATGACGTCGGTCGCCGTATAGCCTTCCGGGTGTCCGACATGCAATCCCGCGCCGGAAGGGTAGGGAAACATGTCGAGTACGTAGTATTTCGGTCTCGAGCGCAGGGTTTCGGGATCATCCGGGGTCCGGAAGGCCTGTTGCTCCTCCCAGCGCCGCTGCCATTTTTCTTCGATCCTCTCAGGATCGTAGATCCGCGTCGTCATCTGATGTACCTCTTGATTTCAATATTGCCCGGCCGCGCCTTTCTGCGCCCGACCGACTCTTCATTTCAGTTGTCGGCGCCCAGTTTCTTCCAGAGATAACTCATCTCCAGCGCCGTCATCTTCGCCTTCTGTCCATGATCTGCCGCGGCCGCATGGCCGCCCTCGGTATTTTCAAAATAGAGCACGGGATGCCCCTGCTCCATCATCTTCGCTGCCATTTTCCGGGCGTGCCCCGGGTGCACCCGATCATCTCGGGTCGAGGTCATAAAGAAAGCCTCGGGATAGGCCGCATCTTTACGGACATTCTGATAGGGCGACCATGTTTTCATGAACTCCCAGTCTGAGGGAAGGTCGGGATTGCCATACTCCGCCATCCAGCTGGCGCCCGCCAGGAGATGGCTGTAGCGCTTCATATCCAGCAGAGGAACCTGGCAGACAACGGCATTGGCCAGATCAGGCTTCAGGACCATGACGGCGCCGACCAGAAGGCCGCCATTGGACCCTCCCATAATTCCCAGATGGCGGTGGGAAGTGATTTTCCGATGGATGAGATCCTCGCCCACCGCGATAAAGTCCTCGAAAGCCCGGGGTCTGTTTTCCCGCAGAGCTGCCTCGTGCCACGAGGGTCCGAACTCACCGCCGCCCCGAATATTGGCGATCACCAGGACGCCGCCCCTCGCCAGCCAGAGCTTCCCGAAGATACCTGAATAAAAAGGCGTCATCGAGATCTCAAAGCCTCCGTAACCATAAAGGAGGGTCGGCGCCTTTCCATCGGCTCTGAATCCCCGTGGCGTTACAAGGAAATAGGGGATCTTCGTGCCGTCCGCGGATGTCGCCTCGAGCTGTTCAACCTTCATTCCCGCGCTATCAAAGAACTCCGGACCCTCCTTGATTCGTTTCGGCTCGCCTCCGGCATCGACCAAATAGAGGGATTCCGGCGTCAGAAAATCGCTGTAGCTGAAAAAGTAGTTGGGATTGAATTCCGAGACGGCCGAAATCTCGGGTTGTCCCGGCCCCGGCAGAGCGACCTCTTTCCTCGTCCATTTCCCTTCTGAGAATCTCAACTCTGTCAGGCGTCCCTTGACCTTTTCCAGTGTCGCGAGCAGAAGCCTATCCCGGGTCGGGGCAACCCCGGCGAACGAACTCCTCTCCGTCGGCTGATAGAGGATCTCGAAGTCTCGTTTTCCCCGCAGAAAATCGTCCAGGGAAATCCCCAGAAGGCTGCCCTTCTCATAGCTCCTTTCGGCCGGTTGCCAGTCCGATCGGAGGCTGATGAGGAGCTGATCTTTAAAGATTCCGTGGAGCGCGGCATCCTCCTGCAGGTCGAGACGCACCAGGCGGTCTGCCAGACGAAGATAATACTCACCCCGGAAAAAGGCCGGGGTCCGGGAGATGATGTCATAGGCGCCATCCGGATTCCGGAGCGTATAGGCGCCCACCGCGACATCGGAGTCCTCGCCTTCGAAGATCGTTTCGGCTTCGGCGAGTTTTGTTCCTCGGGTCCAGAGCTTGACGATCCGGGGATAACCCGATGAGGTCAGTGAGTTTTCCCCGAAGTCCGTTGCAACCCAGAGGTGATCGGCGTCCTTCCATCCAATCTCGCTCTTGGCTTCGGGCAGCTCGAATCCTCCCTCGATGAAGCTCTTCTTTTCGGCATCGAACTCACGGGCGACAACGGCATCGCCTCCCCCCCGGGAGAGCGAGACCATGCACAAACGACCCTCCGGCTCCAGGCAGGAGGCGCCCTTCCAGACCCAGCTCTGATGCTCTTTCCGATTCAGTCGATCGATATCGAGGACGATTTCCCACTTCGGGGAGGTCTTTTGAAACTCCTCAAAGCTGCATCGACGCCAGATGCCCCTGGGATGCTCCGCATCCTGCCAGAAGCTGTAGAGAGCATCTCCCAGGATCCGGATCGAGGGAATCCTCGCTTCGGAATCCATGATCTTCCGGCTCTCCTCTCGGAAAGCCTCAAACTCCGGCTGTTCAGACAGGAGTTTCAGTGTTCTCTCGCTCTGCTGGTGGACCCACGCGAGAGCCTTCGGACCTTCCACATCCTCAAGCCAGAGGAAGGGATCCTCCTGCGCACGACACATCGGAGCCATCAGGAGAATACAGACAAACAAGGCGGAAGCAATACGCATCTCGAACCTCCAACCGGCACAGGATACGACAAACGGGCCGAAGACGCA
>JANTFG010000259.1 GCA_024763555.1 Thermoanaerobaculales bacterium | reverse complement strand
CGCCTCGATCTCGGCACGGCCACGGGAGATTCTGCTCGAAAGAAGAAACGAGTTTTCTTTATACCGGACGGTTTTGGAGGCGGGCAGCTCTATCTCTCAATCCGTTTCCTTCGCCGACCCGGGAGGACAGCGCGATGACGAAGTCTCTCTCGATCCGCCGCAAGCTTGATCCGAAGCTGGCGAGGCATATCATCCATCGTCTGGCCGAAGGCGGGCAGCCTCCCGAACTGGGGATTCAATACATCAACGTCGGAAATGAGAGCTATCTCAAGGTTCTCGAGAACGAGTACATGAATCGAATTCTCAAGGGCGGTTCCAGTTTCAAACTGGTCGAAGGTTATTTCGGCGGAGGGAAGACCCATTTTCTCTACTGTGTGCGTGAACTTGCCTGGACCCATGGCTTCGTGACTTCGCTCGTCGAACTCTCGCCCGATGAATGTCCCTATGATAATTCCCTCCGGGTCTACCAGGCTGTCGTTCGTGGGCTGAGTACAGCCCCGGCCGAAGGAGAACTCAGCCCGAACCCCGGCCTCACCGAATTACTGACAAGTCTCGTTGACGATCTGATCGCCGAGAGCGGCAGCGAAATGGCCCTTGAATATGTCAGGCGCACCGTGCGTCGGGCCCCCTGTGAGAGCCATTCCTATCGTCAGGCGATCGTGACGTATCTCCGGGCTGAGATCGCCGGCAACGAAGAAATCCTTGCCGTCGTGGGGGCATGGCTCAACGGCGAAGCCGTGAATGCCGCGGCTGTGCGCGAATACGGAATCTTCGAAACCATGACGCGCAGCAATGCTTTTTCGATGCTGCGCAGTCTCTGCCAGATGATCGTGGGTCTGGGCCTGCCGGGAATGGTCCTGCTCTTCGACGAGGTCGACCGGACAATGAGCGTCGGACCGCGCCGAATTCGCTCGATCGGAGACAATCTCAGGCATGTCATCGATTTATGCGGTCGATCCCAGCTGCCGAATACCCTTTTCCTCTACGCGGTACCTCCCGAATTCATGCGCAACGTCGTGCCCGACTACCCGGCTTTGTACCAGCGCTTGAAGAGCCCGATCCCGTTTTCGGTCCGCTCGCCCCAAGCGCCGATCATCGATCTCACCGATCTTGACCTCGAACCCGCCCCCATGCTCAGGGCACTGGGAAAAAGGATCCTCGAGGTCTTCGAGCTTGCCCATGAGATCAGCTTCGATCGTACATTGCAGGAAAAGAACATCGCCGTCCTGGCTGAAGGCTGTGTTGAGGAGGAATTCGAACTCAACCACCGGCGCCTTTTCGTCAAGGTTTTCTCGGATCTTCTGTACCGTCAGCTGGCCGACGGCGAAGTGAGTCTGGAAAACGAGGCCCGTGAGAAGCTCGTGGTCCACGCCCTCGAGGAACTGGCGGCCGATGATGAGGAAGAGTGGGATGACTTCCTGCCCGAAGAAGACGATCCCAAGGTTGTGCATTGACGGCCAAGAGTGAAATTGCCGCGGGCGACCGGATTGTCCACCCCGAACTCGGGGGCGGCGTCGTCAGGCGTCTCCGCCGGGGCGGACGTGCTCTTCTGGTCAACTTTGACAGCAACCCCAGATTGCTCCTCGAGGTCAATACGCGCGAGGTGAATTCAGAATTCCAGGGGGCGCCGATTCAATCGGGCTCGGATATCTCAGCCGGTGCGCCTGTTTCTCCGGAAACACTGAAGAAAGCCGGGAAGGAACCACGATCGGGACTCTTCCGGAGAGGCGGCGTCAGGGCCGGGCGAGCCTCCGACCAGGCCGCGAGAACCCTCGAGGCCCTGCGACTGGGGGTCGTCCCCCATGGGGATCTCCGAGCTTCGAGCGTGGGCCGGGATCCCGAACTCGAACTGGTGCGCTCCGATCTCGATCAAGCAGCAAAATCAGGCGCCGCGCGGGTCTTCCTCGGAGATTACGGCGCCGGAAAAACCCACCTGCTCGAACTCATCGAACGTGAAGCTCTCCATGCCGGCTTCCTGGTGGGCCGGGCGACCTTCGATGCCGAATACATCATGCCCAGTCACCCGATGCGGGTCTATCGCGAGGTTGTCAGCTCCCTCATCTACCCCGATTCCGACGCATCCACTCAGCCTGGGCTGGCGCCGCTTTTCCGCAAGGCGGTTCAGGACGAGAAGATCGGGGCCGAAGTCAGGGAGGGCCGCCGTGGTCTGGGGACTCACCTCTACCTGAGGCCCGCCCTGCATTACTTCAAGGCCCTCGAAGGCGTCGATGATCCGGTTCCCCGCGATCTTCTCCTCGACTGGATCTCGGGGCAGCGGAGTGAGGATAATGTCGAGTTGGACGCCGTCATGCGCGCCCTGTTCCGCTCTTCGAAAACCTTCCGGGGAGGCGCCCGGATCTACTCGCTCAAGGATTTCCAGCCCTGGGCCCATGTCTACTCCTATCTCCTCGGCGGCATCTCGGTCCTGGCACGTCGAAGCGGCTACCGGGGGCTCGTTGTTCTGCTCGACGAAGCCGAGAACTTCGACCTCCTTGGGACTGCCGCCCGAGCCTTCGCCGAGACCGTCTTTTCGTGCCTGGCGCTGGCTGCTCTCGGTCCGGATGGAGTCACATTCGACGAAAAGGAGATCAGGAAGGGCGGCTTCTCACCCCAACGCAGACTTCCCCTGATGTTTCGACGTCGCCAGCATCTCTATCTTGTCTCGGCGATGACCCCGAGCACCACGGGGGAGGCGGTGTTGCGGCGGCTGATACCGGATGAGAGGATGACCGAACTGGGTTATCTTTCCCAGGAAAGTTATCACGAGCTGAGCAAGCGGGTGGCTGCCGTCTTCGAAACGGCCTATCCGGAGATGGCTTTCGGTGAGAAGCTCAGCCGGCCGCTCGGCGATGTTTTGTGGAGCCTCATGAAGAACAACCACATCGACAATCCCCGGGAAGCCACAAAACTCACCATTGAATTCCTCGACCTGATCCGCTTGCGAAGCGACGCCCTTTCGACCTTCTTCGCCGACGTCAAAGAGAAGCTCGGTTGACGAGAAAAGATCAGAAGAACGGCTGTCTCATCGGCCCGACGCCGGATCTCAGACCCGATATCGGCACGGAAAATTCAGCTGAATGGAGAAGCGAAGCGGATGCAATGCGGCGGGCCTTGCCCCGGACCTGGTATCCCTTCTTCGCCCGCTTTCCGCGGCCACAACCCGTACAACTCCTCTCCTGGCGGGCACTACGTGCCGGGCGTGATGCCGTGCTGTGCTCACCAACCGCCTCGGGCAAGACCGAGGCGGTCATCGCCCCACTTGTCGAAAATTATCTCGAGCCCGCATCAAAAACCCTCCCGCGTCTCCTCCTGGTCAGTCCGACACGGGCGCTGGTCAACGATCTGAAGCGTCGCCTCGAAGAACCTTTTGCCCGACTCGGTCTGAAAATCGAGCGGCGAAGCGGCGATCATGCCCAACTTGACAGGCAGCGGCCGCCCCAGGCCCTGGTCACGACTCCGGAATCACTCGACTCGCTGATGGTGCGCCATCTTGATTTCCTGAAGGAGCTTCGTGGGATCATGCTTGATGAGTTGCATATTCTGGACGGCACGGCCCGGGGAGACCAGCTGAGAATTCTGCTCCACCGTCTTCGCGCCACCATTGGAAAACGCAACGGCTCTTTGCAGCTCATCGCCACCTCGGCAACAATCCACGACCCGAAGGGCCTGGCGGAGCGTTATCTCGAGGATGCGTACCAGGTCGTCACCGGCGAGGGCAAAGCGATTGAAGGGCAATTCGCGGAATGTCGCGGCCCCAACGAACTCCTGGCCCTCCTCGACCGCAGTTGGGGGCCGGGCGAGGGGCGCTACCGCAAGATTCTCGTCTTCGTCGCCGGCCGGCGCGATGTGGAACAGCTGGCCAGCCTGGCTTCGGGGCACCCACGGCTCAGCTCGAGGGTACTCGCACACCACGGGAGTCTGTCGCGCAACGAGCGCGAAAGGGTGGAAAAGCGTTTCGCAGATGATCCGTCGGCGATCTGTTTCGCAACCATGACGCTCGAACTCGGCATTGACATCGGGGATGTCGACCTTGTGGTGGTTGCCGCCGTTCCTTCCTCGGTGGCATCTCTGATTCAGAGAATTGGTCGTGGAGGGCGGAGGCAAAAGAACAGTCGGATGATCGCCTGTTACCGCGATTTGGGCGAGTTGAGCCGGTTGAAGCATCTCTTCGAACTCATCAAGCGGGGCGACTTTTGTCCCGAGCCCTATATCTTCAAACCCTCGGTACTGGTTCAGCAGGCGGGGTCGCTCCTCCTGCAATCCCGGAAAAAGTGGCTGTCAGGCAGGGTTTTCGAAGCTCGATTACCAGGGGATCTCGCCTCCGAATACAATGCAGGATTACTCGAAGACCTGCTTCTGGACCTCAGTTCCAATGAGTGGCTGGCGCCGGGACGCAGCAGCCGATTCGTCGCCGGAGAGCGCTTGTTGAGGGCCTTTGAACGCGGCGAGATCCACGGAAATCTCGGCTGGGAGCCGGTGACGGTCGAGGTGGTGGACAACAGCACCGGGCGTTCTCTCGGCCAGGTCGCTCGTGACACTGAGGGAGGCGATCGACTCGTCGTTGCCGGGCGATCGAGAGAGGTCCTGCGAAGGAGCGAAAGGCAGATCTGGGTCCGTGAGGGCGTCCAATCCGATCAGACCCGCTTCGCTCCACGAGGCCGCCCGACGATTTCGCGCGAAGTGGCCCGTTCCCTGGCCGAATTCATCGGTATTGAAAACGGGTCTCTCCCGATCGTCGAGATCCCCGGCGGACTCGCCATACTGCACTTTCAGGGTTCCCTGGGCGGAGAGATTCTTGCGCGATGCCTGAGAACCCGGCATCAGTGGCCCGTTGAACATGGACGCGCGCTTGCGATTGTCGTGCGCAGCCTTGTTTCCGACGAACCGGCTCATATCGATTCTGAAACTCTGGGCGATCAGATTGCTCCCCTGCGCAAGCGTCTCGGCTCATTGGCCGGTGCAGGCCGATACTACCGGGATCTTCCCGAATCCTGGCAACTTCGATATCTGAATCAAGTGATCCCCTGCGAGCAGATCGCACGCGAATGGTCCCAATCCCGTTTCGTCGAAGCCGCCGACGACAAACAACGCGAAATTCTTCTCGCCCTGGCCGCCGTCAGCTAAGGGGCCGCGCAATAATTACTTTCTGTTTTGCGCGCCCAGATGTGCTTCAGATTTGGATTGGGGGATTGAGGGAAAGCGGAGACGTAGCCTTGCCTACGTTGAGTATTTCCAGATTGAGCCCGAGCCGAAGATGTGGTGCAGATGGGATGCGAAAAGCGGA
>JANTFG010000258.1 GCA_024763555.1 Thermoanaerobaculales bacterium | reverse complement strand
GGAGCAGGACGCGAAGGAGGAGTGAAAATATGAAAATGCTGGTCACCGGTTCGAGCGGTCTCATCGGATCCGAGGTTGTTTCTCACTTTGATGCTATGGGCTGGGAGCTTCACGGCATCGACAACAATATGCGAGCCGACTTTTTTGGTTCCGGCGGCGACACGCGCTGGAACCAGCGCCGCCTTTCGGAAAGCTGTCGGAACTTCAGCCACCACGAACTGGATATCCGGGATCGGACCGAGGTGCTCCAAATTCTTGAAGAGCTGCGTCCGGATGTCATTGTCCACACCGCAGCCCAACCAAGCCACGACCTTGCGGCGAGCCGTCCTTTCGATGACTTTGATGTCAACGCCGTTGGCACACTCAACCTGCTTGAGGCAACCCGCCGTCATGTTCCAGATGCCGTTTTCGTTCACATGTCGACGAATAAGGTGTACGGGGATGCACCCAACGAGTTGCCTCTGAAGGAGCTTGAGACGCGCTGGGAATATGCCCGGGAGGAAGACTTCGACGGGATCCGCGAGGATTTTCGGATCGATCAGAGCAAACACTCGATTTTCGGCGCCTCCAAGGTGGCCGGCGACATCATGGTCCAGGAGTACGGCCGTTATTTCGGCCTCAGGTCCTGCTGTCTGCGGGGAGGCTGTCTGACCGGGCCCCACCATTCCGGGGTTGAACTCCACGGCTTCCTCAGCTACCTCGTCAAGATCAACGTCAACGAGGGTCTCTACCGGGTCTTCGGCTACCTGGGCAAACAGGTCCGGGACAATATCCACTCCCATGACGTGGCCGCCTTCATCGAGCGCTTCATCGAGGCGCCCCGCTGCGGGGAGGTCTACAACCTCGGCGGTGGGCGAGGCAACTCCTGCTCGATTTTAGAGGCCTTTGAGCGCAGCGAGGCCCTGACGGGCAAAAAGATGCACTACGAGTACCTTGACCAGAATCGAGAAGGCGATCACATCTGCTACATCTCGAATCTCTCCAAGATGAAAGAGCACTACCCAGGCTGGGAGATCACAAAGAGTCTCGACGACATTTTTGAAGAGATCGTCCGCGCCTGGAGGGATGACAGAAGCTGAACAGAGAAGAGCGACGCTGAAAAGGGGATCGACTACAATAGAAGGGTAGTTCCGGAATGGATGGCAGCCGTCCATCCCTCGTCAATGGAAGATGAGGCGGCAGTTCCACCTGTACGAACAAGATTTGGAGGTCCGTGATGAGAACTATTACCCTGTTTTTTCCCATGATCCTGACATTCTTTCTTTCTCCTCAGGCAATTTCCGCAGCTGAACCGGCGGCGCCGACCGTCATCGTACTTTCTTCGGGAGAGCCCCTTCTGGCCGGATCCGTCGAGGCCTTTGTCGAGAAACAACTGGCGAAACGCGGCTTCAAGGTCGTCGACGAATCCGGCATTCCCGGTTTGCGAGCCTGGCTGGACGGACGGGTCAGCAGGGAGGAGGAAGAACGCGTCCTCCAGGCCCTTTCCGAAAGAGCCGACCATGGTCTCGTCATCGAGGCCACCTACCTCGGCGAACGGCCGCTCTACTATCTCTACCGCAGCGAACCGATCTTCCAGGCCCGACTGAAAATCCGATCCCTGCCTTTCGAGGCCGGCGGTATTCCGAAGGCCCTCTTTGATGAGAGAATCGAGTTTACGCACCTCTCCCTGGATCGGGAGATCGAAAAAGTCCTCGGACGGCCCCTCCGGGAGATCGCAGATGATCTCGCGGGACGCTCCCAGCCGACACCCTAGGCTCTCCCTACCGTGAAGCTCCTCATGCACTGCTCCAATATCGAATTTCCATCACGGGGAAGCAACTGCAGATGATCACCACCATCGGCCCCTACGAGATCCGGAGGGAGCTGGGCCACGGCGGCATGGGCCTGGTGTACCTCGGCTGGGAGGCGACCCTGGAGCGCGAGGTGGCGATCAAGGTACTCACCCCCTCCCTGGCTTCAGACGAACAGGCGGTCCAGCGATTCCTCCGTGAGGCCCGCAGCGCAGCTTCGCTCTCACATCCCAACGTCGTCCAGATCTATGCGGTCGGGGAAGATCGAGGCAAGCATTACTTTGCGATGGAATACGTCAGGGGCGCCTCGGTTCTCCGAATCCTCCGGAGCCACTTCAGGCTTGACGATGCCACTGCTGCCCGATTCGCACTTCAGGCGGCCTCGGGCCTGCTGGCCGCACACGAAAAGGAAATCATTCACCGGGATATCAAGCCGGCAAACTTGATGGTGGACGAGCGGGGTCTGCTCAAGATCACCGACTTCGGCCTGGCCCTGCTGGGGGAAAGGACTTCGAGACTGACGGCGACAGGGATGCTCATCGGCACACCCGGCTATCTCTCACCGGAACAATGCCTTGACGAGGACGTTGATCATCGGACGGACATCTATTCTCTCGGAGTCAGCTTTTTCGAGATGCTGACGGGTGAAATGCCCTTCAGCGCCGGAAGCCCGGTGGCCCTTGTACAGAAGATCGTGACGGCAGACCCTCCGGATGTCTCCAGCCTCAATAAAATGGTCTCTCCCGAAGTTCGGGAGATTCTAAGAAAGATGATGGCGCGCAACAGGGAAGACCGTTACCAGAGTTGCAGGGATCTGATTGAGGACCTCCAGCGCTTCCTGGCGGGAGGAGATTCACCGGCGACGATGGATCTCGTGGCCATCGTCTCCTCGACAACCGCGGAAGCCTCCGCCCACTGGAAGCAGGCATCGAATCAGGCGCCACCGGACTTCAGCGATGAAAACTATGAAACACCGACGATTCCCCTGAGCAGCGGCGCCG
The DNA here is from genome assembly GCA_024763555.1 of Thermoanaerobaculales bacterium. Lineage (GTDB taxonomy): Bacteria > Acidobacteriota > Thermoanaerobaculia > Thermoanaerobaculales > Sulfomarinibacteraceae > JANTFG01. The sequence goes on along the minus strand of JANTFG010000258.1, from coordinate 2,506 downwards.
GGAGAAACCCCACCCCTCCCCCGCCACCCCAGGAGGGAGTTCCCTCTGAGGAGGGGGAGCCGACGACGAAAAGGTCGATGTTTCCTCTGATCCTGGTGGCGGGGGGATTCATGATCCTTCTCCTCATCGCCCTGGTCTTTTTCGGCCAGCACCGCAAGCGCTCAGAAACAGAGAACACGAAATCAGCTGGGACACAATCCGTCCAGGCCAAGCAAACACCACCCGAAATCCCGAGCCCCCAGCCCACGCCATCGGCGACGGCAGCCCCGAAAACAGACTCTGAACCAGGCCCAACGAAGCCCCCCATCCCGAAACCGACTCCCAGCGCAGCAATAGAGACAGCCGTCGTGCCAAAGCCGAGTTCTCCGCCGGACACACGAAAGACACCATCTCCAAAGGCTGCCGCCATCCTCGCGCACGGAGAGGAGATTCTGGCAGGCATGAGCGATCAATTTCTTCAGGGCGCTCTCCGGCGCTGGACAATTCCACTCGAGGTCAATTCGCAGCTCCCCGAATTCTCTTCTCTCCTCCTCGGTGAGAAAATGAAGGCTGAGATCAGAAGAAAACTCCTCTCAGCCGGCGTGCGCTACCTCTTTGTTATCGAGGCCGAAAAGAAGGAGGAGCGCCCGCTGAAGTTCCTGGGCCGGGAAGAGACAGCCTACGAATCCACCCTGCACATCGTCTGTTTCGATCTCATCCCGGCGCCGGGTCGGCAACTCGGTCGGATCGATCAGGACCTCATCTACACCCGGCTCAACCTTGAACGGAAACTCAGACCGCTTTTCCGCCGCCGTATGCCGAAGACCCTCTCGAAGATCAAGACTCCGCCGGAATGAGGGAGGAGCGCCGCGGGGCGCCCGGGACCGAAGACCGGAGCCGTAGCCGCATCCGAGACCGGAGTGGCTATGCATGCCTGATCGAGACAGACACCCGAGCGCCGAATCTGTCTCTGAAGCTGCCCCGGCATCGGCCACCACCCCCCTGCTCCGGCTCGGGATACCAGGGTTATGCTCGGCCCATGTACTCCGCCCAAAGAACCACGACCCCACCGGCTCCGGCATCGGCTCCGGATGGGCGGCTCCGGCCCCGGTTTTGGCTCCTGCTCCCGCTCCTGTTCCTGCCCCTGTTCCCGTTCCGGCTCCTGCTCCCGCTCCGGTCCTGCCCCTGCTCCCGTTCCGGCTCCTGTTCCCGCTCCGGTCCCGCCTTCGGGGGTCCAGCGTCCGCTATCCTCAGGCTCTCTCAGCTTTCGATCATTTCTCCCCGCCGATCAACTCCTCCAGGTAGGCATCATCGGCGAGCCGGGGCCTTGTAATGTGGCCCCTCCCGGAGTTGACCTCGTTCCAGGTCTCGATGGTCTCGATGGCATTCTCGTTGCGTGCCCAGGCACGGCGTCCGACGCCTCCCATGACATCCCACTCTAAGGCGGTGTCCAGGATACGATCGACCCGCTCGGAACCATCAAGCACGAGGCCGAAACCTCCGTTGATCGCCTTGCCCGTACCGACACCTCCCCCGTTGGAGAGCACCGCCATCGTCATACCGCGTGCCGCGTTTCCGGCCCAGCACTGGTGAGCCATGTCCGCCGTGATATTGGAACCGTCGTAGATGTTGGCGGTCTCTCGGAAGGGAGAATCGGTTCCCCCCGTATCATGGTGGTCCCGACCCATCATGACCGGGCCGATCTCAGCCTCCCGGACCATGCGGTTGAACTCCCGGGCGATCCGGGTACGCCCCTCGGCGTCGGAGTAGAGAATCCGAGCCTGGGTGCCGACGACAAGGCGATTCTTCCCGGCATCGCGAATCCACTTCCAGTTGTCGCGATCCTGTCCCCGTCGCGTGGGATCAATACAAGCCATCGCCGCCCGATCGGTTGCCTCGAGATCTTCGGCCTTGCCCGAGAGACAGACCCAGCGGAAGGGACCGTAGCCATAGTCGAAGCAGAGGGGACCCATGATGTCCTCGACGTAGGAATACCAGATAAAACCCTCGCTGGTATCCCGGCCATTCGCAGCAATCGAGGTCTCCCCGGCATCGAAGACCGCCTTCATGAAGGAGTTTCCGTAATCCCAGAAATGAGCGCCGCCATCGGTCAGGCGCTTCAGTACCCGATACTGCCGCCGGAGACTTTCATCGACGAGTTCACGAAATCTTCCGGGGTCCTCGGCAAGAATCCGACGACCCTCGTCAAAACTGATCCCGGCCGGCGTATAACCGCCGTCGTAGGGTGCATGACAGGAGGTCTGGTCGGAGATGAGATCGACGTGGATTCCATTGCTCTCGATGTATTCCAGGAGATCGACGATATTCCCCTCGTAGGCGACGGACAATGCACGACCCTCAGCCGCGGCCTCCTGCATCAGCCGCACGGCTTCTTCCAGATCAGAGGTCCACTCGGAGATCCAGCCCTGTGAGTGGCGGGTTTCGATGCGCGATGGGTCAACCTCGGCGATAATTCCTGCGCCACCTGAGATTTCCAGGGCCTTGGGCTGGGCGCCGGACATGCCTC
>JANTFG010000257.1 GCA_024763555.1 Thermoanaerobaculales bacterium | reverse complement strand
TAACGCAGGCGATGCGGTGCCCATCGGCGAGTTAGCGCAACGCTGCAGGCCGGGATGCAGCGGCGACCGATTGCAACGGTATTTTGGAAACGCTCTACTAGGGAAAGCTCAGCCGCTCAGAGCCACTCGGTTTCGTAATCTGAGCTGCGGGGAATGATGCAGAGGAAACGGACCCTCGACTTCCCTTGATTTTCGTAGGAGTGGGCGACCCGCTGAGGAATGAAAATACAGTCGCCGGCACGCACGATTTTCAGTTGACCGTCGAGGCGCAGATGCATTTCGCCCTCGAGCATCAGCTGCTCATGTTCGATCGACGGGTGCCGGTGTTCTGGGATTCTCCCGCCGGGCTCAAGCGTGAAACGACGGGTGATGAAGTTCGGCACGCCGTCTTCCGGCCCGAGCAGAACCTGGATTGTGGCGCCGCTCGAACGCTCGACCGCGGCCGCGGGAGGCTCATCGATGGATCGGATCACGGGGGAGAGTTTCTCGGTAGTCATCTGGAGATTGTAGCCGATCCCGCCACCGTGCTTGCTCAGCTCTTGCCGGCTGAGGCCTCCTGCTCTGCATCTTTCCGGCAAGCAGGGAGGCGAAGGCGGAGCTTCTCCGGATAAAGAGAAACTCGAACCGGGAGGGTGCCTCCGAGATCACCGTCGATCTGGTAGTGCAGTTCTCTTCCCGAAGCCGGCGCTTCAAGGAGAACTTCCTCGGCATCACATCGAAGGACGTCCTCGCGCCCGAGATGTCGACCCCGGGCGATTCCTGAAACAAAGCCCAGGGCGGCTCGGCGACCACTCTTCGTCTGGGCAACCACCTCGAAGGCCGGTGCAAAAGGATCGGCGCCGGGTGTCGCTTCGAAGGGACCCGCATAGGAGCGGGATTTGCCGACGATCGCCCAGCCGGCAGCCATCTTCACCTCGCCGACCCGGAGGGCAAAGGCGGGCATTCGCCGGGGTCGGAACAGCTCCAGGACTCCCTGGGCCGCCACGCCGACGCGGCCGCCGAGGATCTTAAGGAATGGGTAGAGGCGCTGAAGTACCATCGAGTCGGGCCCTGCGGAAAGCATGATCAGGAAGATCTCTCCCCGATCGGTGCTCCCGACGTGCATCTCCCGGTCTTCCCCGTCCAGCAGGGCCAGCATCCCTCGACCGACCGGACGGGGGATCTCAAACTCGTAAGCCAGGACCGATGTGGTTCCGGCCGGGAGCACGCCCATCGTGGTCTCCCGCCCCAGGAGGCCCCGGGCCACTTCGTTGTAGGTGCCGTCGCCACCGAAGGCGAAGATCAGGGGATGGGCTTCATCGGCCGCCTGCGCTGCCAGCTGCGTTGCGTGGCCGGGCGCCCGGGTGGCGCGCCAGTCCAGCGAAATCTCGCGCCGGGAGGCCACGGTCTCCAGATCTTTCCGTTTGCGACGCGCCCGTCCCCCGCCTGCGGTTGGGTTAAAGATGACCGGAATGGGTCTCTGGTCCTTCATTCCTCGTCGAAAAGTCCGGGGTGGAGGCCCGGGGCGGAGAGGCCGAGATGACGGTAGGCCTTGGATGTTACGGCCCGCCCCCGGGGCGTCCGCTGCAGGAGTCCGATCTGCAGGAGATAGGGCTCGTGAATATCCTCCAGGGTGCCCCGATCCTCGCCCAGGGAAGCGGCAATCGCCTTGAGGCCGACGGGGCCGCCCTGGTAAACGTCGATGATCGTGCTCAACAGGCGTCGGTCCAGCAGATCGAGACCATAGGCGTCGACCTCCATCTGCTCCAGCCCGTAACGGGTCGCCTCGAGGGTCACGGCGGGCTCGTGGAGATGGTGGGCGAAATCGCGAACTCGGCGAAGGAGACGGTTCGCGATCCGCGGCGTTCCCCGGGACCGCCCTGCGATTTCAAAAGCGGCATCATCGCTGATTTCGATGTCGAGAATCCGGGCCGAGCGCCCAACGATCTCCTGGAGTTTATCCCGCTGATAGAACTCCAGGCGATTGACAATCCCGAAGCGATCGCGCAGCGGCGCGGTCAGGAGGCCGGTTCGGGTCGTGGCCGCCACCAGGGTAAAGCGGGGAAGACTGAGGCGAACACTACGGGCTGCCGGTCCCTCGCCGATGACGAGATCAAGCTCGAAATCTTCCATGGCGGGGTAGAGGATTTCCTCCACCACCGGGCTGAGGCGGTGGATCTCATCGATGAAGAGGACATCGCCCTCCTGCAGATTGGTCAGAATTGCGGCGAGGTCGCCGGCTCGCTCAAGAACGGGTCCTGAGCTGACGTGTAGCTCGGCCCCCATCTCTGCGGCGATGATATGCGCGAGAGTCGTTTTTCCCAGCCCGGGAGGTCCGAAGAGCAGCACGTGATCCAGGCTCTCGCCACGGTCCCGGGCTGCATTGATGAACACGCCGAGGTTGGTTGTCAGACGCTCCTGGCCGACGAAATCTCCGAGACTTCTCGGCCGCAGACCCTCTTCGAGACTCCGTTCTCCGGAGACCCGTTCCGGCTCGAGAACCTCGTTCTTCTCCATCAGTCACGCATCTCCTGTCCCCGAAGCCTGAGATGATCGACACCCATCAGGAGGTCAGCACCTGGAGCGAAAGGCGGAGCAACTCACCCAGATCGGCCGAGGGATCGTTGAGGCGCGCCTTCTTGACGGCGCGGCCGGCCTCCCGTTCAGAATAACCCAGGTTGATGAGGGCCGAGACGGCATCGGCAACCGGATCCGCAGCCCCACCTGTCGTTGATTGAAGCTTTGACAGCTTCCCTTTGAGTTCCAGCACGATCCGCTCGGCGGTTTTTCGACCGATGCCGGGCGCCCGCTGAAGACGGGGGAAGTCTCCCTCCTCGACGGCTGTGGCCAGTTCCCCGGCGTCCAGCCCTGTGAGGACGGCCAATCCCGTTTTCGGGCCAACGCCGGCCACTGCAATCAGCCGCTGGAAGAGCCCGAGTTCCTGCCGATCCTGAAATCCGTAGAGAAGGATCGCGTCATCCCGCAGAATGCTGTGAATCCAGAGGGTCTGCTCCGAGTCCGACCTCAGCTGCTCAAAGGCCCGCAGGGTGGTTCGGACGAGGTATCCGACCCCTCCGGCATCGACCAGGACCAGGCCCGGTTCGAGCTGTTCAATCCGGCCCCTGAGGCGTCCGATCATCCCGGGCTCAGCCCTTTTTCTTTTTCGGTGCGAATCGCCCAACGATCTCGTTATCCACCAGGATCGTCGTGTTCCGGCGCTTCTCGCTGAGGATGGAACTCAGAAGTTCGTTTGCCTTTTCACCCCTGAGACGCTTGACGGCGGCCTCCCGACCGGCTTCAAGCTCGGCGGCGCTCAGACGTTTGAGCTTGTCTACCCTCGCCACGACGGCGCCACGCCGCGGAAGGATGAGGGGATCAAGGATCGCTCCGTCAGAGGCCTCGAAAAGCACCTTGTCCATCGCCGGGATCAGACCGAGGGAGGCAAAAGCCGTTCCCCGATGATGATCCTTGACCTCCACCACGGAACTGTTGGCGACTTTGGCCAGCTCATCCAGATCGCCTCCGGCGCGCAGCTTCTGCACCATTTCCTTCGCCCGGGCCGCCGCAATATCCAGAGCTTTTATCTGACGAAGTTTCTGCTCGGCTTCCGCTTTTGCCTTTTCGTAGGGCGGAATACCTTCAGCATCGATCTCCTTGAGCTGCCACACCATCCAGCCTCTGGGAATGGCGCGGGGACCACCGACCTCTCCTTCAGAGGCCTTGAAGACCTCTTTGCTGAGTTCTGTGTCGGTGCCCGTGCCTGGAATTGTCGAGTCCGCCGCAAATGCCGGGCTCTGGTTCAGGCTGACGGCCTCATCCTCATCGGCCAGGGCCTGCCACGCCTCCTCGGTATCGGGTTTCTCCGAACGAATTTTCGCGGCGAGGGCTTCGGCTCTCTTCTTCGCCTCATCCGCAGCGCGGGTCTTGAGGAGGGTGAAGCGAACCTCGTCCCGGACCTCGTCCAGAGGACGCAAGTGTTCGGGGCGATATCCGGTCACCTTGATGATGTGGTAGCCGAACTGGCTCTTGACCGGCCCGAGAATATCTCCGGGTTTCGCTCCGAAAACGGCCTTTTCGAATTCCGGTACCATTCGACCACGCCCAAACCAGCCGAGGTCTCCTCCCTGTTTCTGAGAGCCGGGATCCTCGGAGTATTTCTTTGCGAGTTCTGCAAAATCTCCGCCCTGTTGGGCAATCTTGAGAACCTGGTCGGCCTTGAGTTTGACGGCCTGCTCCGCCCCGGCGTCCGAGCCGGGATTGACCTTGAAAAGAATGTGGCTGGCCTGAACCTGCTCGCCCTGGCGGAAATCGTCCTGATGCTCTTTGAAGTAAGTCTCGATCTCTTCGTCGTCGACCTTCAGGAGGCGTCGAAGTTTGTTCGTCTCGACGACGAGGTAGCGGATGACCCGCTCCTCGGGACGGGAGAACTCCGCCTTGTTCGCATCAAAATAGGCGCGGATTTCTTCGTCATCCAGTTTGACCTCGCTGAGGAATCGCTCATAGCGGAGGAGGACCGCGTGGAGGTTTGCGCTTTCCTTCTCCTTTTTCATCGCCTCGTCCGCCTCGGCAGTGCTGACATAGACCGTGTCCTGCATCAGGTTCTGGAGTTTTCGCAGCGTCAGGTCGGTCCTGAGCTGCTCTTCGAACTCCGCCGGGGTGGAACGGTTTGAACGAAGCACCTTCCGGTACATCTGCTCGCCGACGAAATTCCCCTTCTCATCCTTGAAAACGGGGAAGGAGAGGATCTCCTTCTGAATTTCCTCGGTGGAAACGGTGATCCCGGAATCCTCGGCAACATCCAACATCAGCTCTTTCTGGATGATCTGCTGTGCCGCCTGCTGTCCCAGGTCAATCTGGTCCCTGAAGCGCTCCCAGTTGTCTCCAAGTTGCCGTTTGTAGTTTTCCTGCAGGCTCTTGACCTGTTTGAGAAAGTCCTTCTCTCCCACATGATGCGAGCCCACCGTGACCGCAATCCCGGTTTGACGTTTTCCCGCACGACCGGAGCCCCAGTCGACGAAAACCAGGAGAATAAAGACCAGGACAACTCCCCAGAGAATGAATTTCAGGTGTTTCAGGTTATCGCGCATCAGTTTCAGGGCCATGAATCCTCCTCGCTTCCGAACGACGGCTCAAGATCGACCCTCCGGCTGAGCCGGAAACGGACCTTCCGCTGAGGGCTATTCGGAAGCCTTTGGCAGAGAACATTCTTCTCTGCGATGGCGCAGTGTAGCCCAGGCCTCCACCGGCGCGCAAGAAGCTGATTATTAATCACTGTTTTCGGAAGGGAAAATCGGGGGGGCCGACTTGCCCGATATTGGGCGCCGTGCTACGGTTTTCAAG
>JANTFG010000256.1 GCA_024763555.1 Thermoanaerobaculales bacterium | reverse complement strand
CAGGGATTGGCTCGCTGAGCGCGAATCATCAGGCCCAGGCGTTTCCCCCGCGTGAAGCCGGAGATGAGTTCGCGGACGTCCTCCTGGAGGCCCTGAAGGCTGACTCCCTCCTCGTGGAGATAGGCCCTCTCGGCACCGGAGGCGAGGGCTGAGAGGAGGGCGAGATAACCGCAGTAATCCCCCATGACCTCCACGACGAAGCAGCGCCGGGAAGCGACGGCCGACTGTTTGAGCTTGTCCAGGTTCTCGACGATGGAGTTCAGGGCCGTATCCGCCCCAAGGGCAAGCTCGGAGCCCGGAAGATTGTTGTCGATGGCGGCCGGCAAACAGACGATCGGGACTTCAAGACCTTCCTCCTGAAGGTTCAGTGCCGCTTCCCATGCCGTCCATCCACCGATCAACAGAAGGCCGTCCAGTCCGGCATCACGGATGACGCTGCGGATTCTCCCTCGCGCTTCGCTTCCGGGCGGGGTGGGAGAGATCCCCAGCTCTGAGCCCCCGAGGCTGCCCCAGCCTCGAACGGACATCCAGTCCATCTCAGCCCATTGAGAATCCTTGAGGCCGTCAAAGCCGTTTCGGATTCCGAGAACCTCGATCCCCTGATCCAGTGCCAGGCGGACCGCCGCCCGGACCGCGGTGTTCATTCCCGGAGCGGGGTCGCCGGCCGTCAGGATGCCGAGGCGAAGTCTCTCGCTTTCCGGGCAGTTTGAACAGGGGAGAGCCTGGACCATCGTGCGGAAGGTCCGGACGGTCCTGCGGAAATGGGGACCGCGGAGTTCGAGGGCCTGCCGATATTCACCTTCATCCACGGCGTGTCGGAGTTTGGTGTTTTCGCGGATACTTTCCGCCAGATTCGTGGAATGGACCCTGTTTGCCCGCAGTCCGAAAATCCGGGGTTCCGCCGATGGAGATTCAGCCAGCAGCCACCTGGTCGCCTCCCAGCCCAGAATCGTGCTGGCACTTCGGTCGAAAGCCGAAACCCGGCCCCCGCGCTGGACGTGACCCAGGACGGTCAGCCGGACCTCTTCGTCCAGATGATGCTCCAGAGTTTCCTTGACGTACTCCGCCGAGATAGGTCTGCCCCGGGCGGTTCGGGCGCCTTCCGCGACAACGACGATACTGTCCCGTCGTCCGGCCTTCCTCCCGGCACGGAGGCTTTCGACCATTTCCAGTTCCCAGTCTTCACGTTGAGGAGGATCTTCCGGGAAGAGCACCCAGTCAGCGCCTCCTGCAAGGGCCGCGGTGACCGCCAAATAACCGCAGTGACGGCCCATGACTTCGACGACGAAGGTTCGTTGGTGGGAAGCCGCTGTTGCAGAGAGAGCGTCAATGGCTTCCGTAATGCGGTGCAGGGCGGTGTCCGCCCCGATGGTCATATCGGTTCCCGACATATCGTTGTCGATCGAACCCACCAGACCTGCAATCCCGAGCTGTGGGGCTTCAGGAATCTCTTCCCGCTTCAGCCGTCTCTCCCTGACCAGGGTCTCCGCATGTGCCGGAAATTCCTGGCGGAGGATATTGGCCGCGGTCAGGCTCCCGTCGCCGCCGATCACCAGGAGACGGTCGATTCCGTGTCGAAGGAGCTGAAAGGCGGCCTCCCTGCGTCCCTCCTCGTGGAAGAACTCCCGGCATCTGGCGGTTCCGATGATGGTTCCCGCACGATGGAGGATGCCTCCCACTGAGGCCCAGTTCATCTCTCTGATGAGATCCCCTCCGTGCACCAGGCCTCGGTAGCCCTCGTGGATGGCCAGGACATTCCAACCCATGGAAATCCCGGTACGGACCGCGGCCCTTAAGGCCGCATTCATGCCCTGGGAGTCTCCGCCACTGGTCAGGACGCCGAAACAACTGGAAGGGGTGCCCATATTCATCCCGAGATTGTACGATGAACTTGACCTTGATGGGGCGCCGTTTCACACTGGAGTCATGAAAGAGCTGATTCTGATTGTTGACGACGAACCCGGGATCTTAGAAACACTGGCCGGCATTCTCTCGGATGAGGGTTACCAATGTCTGACGACACCTTCCGGGGAGGAAGCTCTGAGATTGTATGCTGGGCATCAACCGGCCGCGGTGTTCCTCGACATCTGGCTTCCCGATCTCGACGGGCTGGAAACTCTCCAGTCGCTCAAGGAGATGGATCCGGAGGCGGCGATCATTATGATGTCCGGGCATGGGACCTCGGCAACGGCAGTGAAATCCATCAAGATGGGCGCCCATGACTATTTGGAAAAACCCCTGGGCTATAACGCCGTTATCGACACCCTTCATGCCGCCCTTGAGGCCCGCCGGAAGAAGATCCGCGGTACTGAGGCTTCGATCCTGGAATCCGGACTTGATCGTTTTGATCGGGATCATGTCTTTCAGGCCCCGCCGCGAATCGCAGTTGTTCAGGAAGGCCGGGAGCCGCAGCGGACAATTCGGGAGGCCCGGGTGATCTATGGCCTCGGGCTGCACTCCGGATCCCGGACCGGCATGGTGATCCAGCCCCTGCCTCCGGATTCCGGGATTCATCTGACGACTCTGCCCGGCGGCACCCATATCCCGGCTCATCTGGACATGGTCGCCCAGACGGATTATGCGACGACCCTGACCTACGGCGCAGACCATATCCGTACCGTGGAGCATCTCCTCTCGGCCCTGCATGCGGCCGGTATCACCAATCTGTTGATCAAGGTCCACGGAGAGATTCCGGTTCTGGACGGCTCCGCTCTGGAGTTCTGCAGGATCCTCGAGGATATTGGGATCGTCGATCAGGATGCCCCGCGGGGTGAAATCGTCATTGATCGGGAGTACCGGATCGAGGAGGGAGAGAAGCAAATTCGGCTGCTTCCGGCGGATCGACTGGAAATCAGCTATTTCTTGTCCTATCCGGCCCCGGTCGGTGAGCAGCAGGTCGAATTCGGGCTTGATTCTTTCCAGGACTACATTCGGGAAGTGGCGCCGGCCCGGACCTTCGGCTTCATGCGCGACATGAAGATGATCAACGAACTGGGTCTGGGTTCGGGAGGCAGGCTGGATAACTTTATCCTGGTCGGCGAAGACAATGTTCTCAACACCGAGTTGCGTTTTCCCGACGAGTTTGCGAGACACAAGGTATTGGACATCATCGGTGATTTCTACCTGCTCGGCTACCCTTTACGGGGACGCATCGAGGCCCGACTGACCGGGCATCGGGATAACGTTGCGCTCCAGCGCCTGCTGTATGAGTCCGCCCGAAAGTCCTGAGCATTCTCAGAAAGTGAAGCGGTCGACAATCTGCTGAAGACGGGCGGCCATCTCGGTCAGGGAGCGGGCTGCATCCTGAATCCTGTTGGCGCCCTCGGCGCTCTCCTGGGTTGCCGAGGCGAATGAGGCAATACTTCGGGCGATTTCGTCGACGCCGCGGGCTGCTTCGGACACGTTCCGGATGATCTCCGAGGTAGTTGAACTCTGTTCCTCGACGGCCGAAGCGATCACCGATTGTGTTCTGCTGATTTCGTCAATGATGCCTGAGACTCCCTCGATACTCTCTCCCGCGCTTTCCGTCAGTCCCTGGATCGTGGCGACGCTCGTTTCGATCTTCTCAGTTGCCTGGGCCGTCTGTCTCGCAAGCTCCTTGACCTCTCCCGCGACGACCGCAAATCCCCGGCCTGCTTCACCTGCTCGTGCTGCTTCGATCGTGGCGTTGAGAGCCAGGAGATTTGTCTGCTCTGCGATAATCCGAATAACCCCGACCATGGTAGCAATTTCATCTCCACGGTCCCTGAGCTGCGAGAATCTGTCGGAGGTTTCGGAGGCGATGGCAACGGCCTGATTTGCGACCTGGGCCGCATTCCCTGTGGAGCGGGCGATCTCACGAATACTGGAGCCCATCTCCTCCGCAGCACCGGCCACGGAGGAGACATTTGCATTGATCTGGGTAGCTGCGGAGGAGATGAGACTCGCCTGGCTGGAATTCTCTTCTGTCGTCGCGGCAATGCTGTGACTCAGCTTGCTGAGATCCTCTGCGGCGTGCTGAAGGCGTTGCGAATTTCCGGCGATGTTGGCGATGTCCTCCCGGATGCTCCCGGTGAAAGAGTTGATCAGTCCCGCCAGAACTCCAATCTCATCTTCAGAGGAAACCTCGATCTGTCGTGTCAGATCTCCCTCTCCCTGCGCCAGTTCCCTGACCCGATCGAGAAGATGGTTCAGCGGTTTGATGACGACCCTGGAGGCGGCCACGGCGATGAGTCCGGAAAGAAGGGCAAGAACGCAGATCGAGAATAGGGTTGCCATCCACATCGAATGGCGAACCGGCGCATTGATCAACTCCTTCGGGATCAGGAGTCCCAGGGACCAGTCCAGTTGAGGCTCCTCAAGGTGAATTGGGGTGAAGACTGCCACAAGGTCCTGGTTCTTCCAGAAAAGCTCTTCGGAACCTTCCCGGCTCCGGTGAAGGCTCAGCGCCAGGTTATGGAAGCCACCCTTCGACCCGAAGACCTCTTCAAGTCCCGGAAGATTCCCATCCTTATCGTAGCTGAGCTGGAGACCCTCCGCAAAGACGACTTTCCCCTGGTCGGTGAGCAGAAAGGGGAGTCCCTGACCCCTGAAGCGGAGTTCCCTGACGAGCGACGAAATTCTGCTGATCTCCATGTCGATGCCGGCAACGCCGATGAGGCTCGAATCATCCCCACGGACGGTTGTCTCGATCGTGACGGCGATATTATTCGTATTGGCATCGACTCCCGGTCGAGAAACATAGAGTTCATCCCTGGCCAGAGCCTCTTTCCACCACCAGCGGACCCTTGAATCATAGCCGGGAATTTCAACCTTGCCGTCGGCCTTGAAATACTCCCCGGTGGATTGGAGGGCAAAGAAAGCCGAGAGGAGGGTCGGATCATCCTGAATGATCCTCTGAAAAAAGCGGCGGACATGCTGGTATCTCGGGTCCTTCTCCAGGGACTGATTCCGGTCGGTCCGAGACTCGAAAAAATCTCTCAGCTCGGGATCCTGCAGCAGGGTGCGAACGATCCGTCCCCGCTCGGCGAAGAAGGTCTCGACGTGTCTCGAGGTTGTTGCAAGACCGTGTTGTGCTTCCGAGAGGACCCTCTCCCTGCTGTTGATGCTCACGCGGCGAACGAGGTAGACTGCGGTACTGCCGAGGAGGATGATGAGAATTCCAAGCAGGGCAAGAACCAGCTTTCTTCGAATACCGAATCTGCGGAACATTGATTTCTCCTTTGGGTGCTTCCGCCGCTTTGTCGCCCGCTATCCTGGTGGATCTCAACCGAAGCGGAAACAGCGCCACTGGATCAAGTGTAGCAGAAAGCCGGGTTTGGCAATGAAAAGGCACGAGTTCTTTTCGAGGCG
>JANTFG010000255.1 GCA_024763555.1 Thermoanaerobaculales bacterium | reverse complement strand
AAGAACTCCGTCGAATAGCCGAAACCGACCATCATGCCCGTCGCAAGAATGATCTTCGACATATTCTCCAGGTGCCGGCGGGTAATGATCTCCTGCAGGCCGAAGAACTGCCGGGCCGGAATCGAGAGGGTGAGCACCATGGCAAAGCCGGAGAAGATCGCACCGGCGACAAAATAGGGCGGGAAGATCGTTGTGTGCCAGCCGGGCACGATGGAGACTGCAAAATCGAAGCTGACCACGGAATGGACCGAGAGCACCAGGGGCGTTGCCAGGGCGGCCAGGAGCAGATAGGCCCACTCAAAACGATGCCAGTGTCGGTTTGAGCCGCGCCAGCCCATGGCCAGGATGCCGTAGACAATCTGCCGCAGCTTCGTTCCAGCCCGATCCCGCAGAGTCGCCAGGTCGGGGATCATTCCCATATACCAGAAGAGCAGAGAAACGGTTGCGTAGGTACTGACGGCAAAGACGTCCCAGAGGAGCGGACTCCGGAAGTTCGGCCACATCTCCATCTGGTTCGGGATCGGGAAAAGCCAGTAGGCCAGCCATGCCCGCCCAACGTGGATCGCCGGGAAGAGACCCGCGCAGACGACCGCGAAGATCGTCATGGCCTCGGCAAAACGATTGATACTCGTCCGCCACTTCTGTCGAAGCAGAAAGAGAATCGCCGAAATCAGGGTTCCTGCATGGCCGATCCCAACCCAGAAAACGAAGTTGATGATGGCGAAACCCCAGCCGACGGGAGACTGGACTCCCCAGACTCCGACACCGACAAAGAGAAGGTAGGCAACCATGGCGAAGAGCACCAGGGTCATACTCCCTGAAATCGCCAGTGCGATATACCAGGCCTTTGGGGGTTTCGGGCGCTCGATCACCCCGGCGACCGCCTCGGTCACCGAGGCAAAATCGTTGTCGCCGAGAACCAGGGGCGCCCGGACTGTCGGGTCGTCCGTGGTGTTATCGAGGCGATCGATTTCGACAGCGGGAAGACTCATCTCAGGCCTCCCCGTCTTTCGTTCCGCCGTCCTCGACCGGGTTATTCACTTTGGCCAAGTAGTGGGTCCGCGGCCGGATATTGAGCTCGGCCAGCATCCCGTAAGAACGGTTGGACTCGCGCAACTTCGAGACCTCGCTTCCCGGATCGTTGAGATTGCCGAAGACGATGGCCCTGCTGGGGCAGGTCTGCTGGCAGGCCGTCAGGATTTCTCCTTCCCGAATGGGCCGATCTTCCTTCTTCGCCTCGATGCGTGCCGCCTCGATGCGCTGCACGCAGTAGCTGCACTTCTCCATCACACCACGACTGCGCACCGTCACCTCGGGGTTATAGCGCATCTTCTCGACCTCTTTGAGGCCCTCCTGGTAGTTGAAGAAATTGAAGCGACGAACCTTGTAGGGGCAGTTATTCGCACAGTACCGGGTCCCGATACACCGGTTGTAGACCATCGCGTTGAGCCCGTCGTGAGTATGCTGGGTCGCCGCCGCCGGGCAAACCTGCTCACAGGGCGCATCCTCGCACTGAACACAGCTGACCGGCTGGAAAAGGAGGTCGGCCTCATCGGGTTCTCCACTGAAGTAACGGTCGATGCGGATCCATTGCATCTCACGGCCGTTGATGACCTGCTCCCGACCAACGACCGGGATGTTGTTCTCCGCCTGGCAGGCCAGGATACAGGCATTACAGCCGAAACAGGCGTTGAGGTCGATGGCCATCCCCCATTGGTCGCCCTCGTACTCCCGCTCCTTCCAAAGCGAAAACAGCGGCGCACTGTGGTATTCCTCCCGAAGTTTCTCCCCATGCTTGAGGAATTCCTCCAGGGAGGCCTCCCGAACAAGCTCAGGCAGCCGTTTCAGGCGCCCCTCGAATCCGACGGTGTCGATCGCGTGGTGGTTCTGAGTACAGGCCAGCACATGGGTCTTCGAGCTTCGCTTCAAGGAAAAATCATGAAGCAGGCCCGGGAACTCGGTCGTCCGCAGACTGAAGGCATCGACGCCGACGCCGTTGCCGACGGAACCGGCAGCTCTTCGTCCGTAGCCCAGGGCAAGGAATGCAGTATTTTCCGCCTGGCCGGGGACCACGTAGGCTGGAGCTTCCAGGCTCCGGCCGGCCGCCTCGATCCGGACAAC
This sequence comes from Thermoanaerobaculales bacterium, assembly GCA_024763555.1. GTDB lineage: Bacteria > Acidobacteriota > Thermoanaerobaculia > Thermoanaerobaculales > Sulfomarinibacteraceae > JANTFG01. The sequence continues at coordinate 3,223 of JANTFG010000255.1, read as the reverse complement.
ATCATTCCCCCTGACTCCCAACTCCGCAGCAGCGCCGGGTGAGAGCAGCAGAGCATTGTCCCAGGTAATCTTTGTTATCGATTCCGGAAGCTCCTGGAGCCAGCCGTTATTGGCCAGCCGTCCGTCAAGCACCTTGGAATCCGGCCGAAGCAGGAGTTCAAGGCCCGAGACCGCAGCGCCTCGACAGGCCTGAGAGGCCTCCGCCACCACCGCCTCTTTCGGCTCAATACTCCGGGGCCGGGCTGCCGTACCGGGAAGGACTCCCTCCCGGAGCACCTCCTTCCAGAAGGTCTCGAAGTCAGGGCCCGGAGCGAATCGACGAAGGCTGCGTCGTACCAGCTCATGCGCGCCTCCCGACTCACCCAGGGCCGCCGCCAGAAGCTCGGCGGAAGTCTTTCCGCCGTAAAGCGGATCAATCAGCGGCTGAGTGACGCTGAGGGTGCCATCCCACGAACGGGTATCGGACCAGGACTCCAGGTAATGAGCCCGGGAAATGTGCCAGGAGCACAGGGCCGAAGTCTCATTCCGCCATGAACTGAGGTGGATCGTATTCGGCACTTCTTTCAGAAGCCCGCCAAAATCGAGATCGGCCGGAGCGTTATACACGGGATTGCCGCCGAGAATCAGCAGGGTATCAACCTCGCCCGCTTTCATATGTTTCGCCAGCTCAGCAATCGCCTCGAGATGTGTCGGGCGATCTCCGCCGGGCGCCGGAATATAGTCCACGGTCATCTCTGCGCCCAGTGCCAGGTTGATCGCGTGAATCAGGGTATGAACTTCGGCCGCCTGTCCGGGGCCGGCCATCAGAACAGCCTCGCCGCGGTGGGCAAGAAGATCCTTCGCGAGGCCCGTGATAAAGCCTGCTTCCCGCTCGCTCAGCGACTCCGTCGACCCGCCGGACTCCGGAAGGGCGATGCCATGCTTTCCAAGAATCTCCGCGAGCCCTGCAAGAAGCGCAGGGATCCTTCGGGCTTCGCTCGGCAGGCGATGATCCGCCGTCGCGCCCGTCACCGTGTAGACCGGCTCGGCCACCCACAACCGGGCCATCTTCTCATCCGGACGCCGTGTCCGGGCCATCTCCCGGGCCAGTCGAAGCGCATCCGGATGCCGAAGCAGCGCATCCTCATCGAAACATGCGATCACCCGGGCTTCAGCAAGACGCGGCACCGGCCGAAGCGCCTCCCCCGACAGGCGGCGAAGACCCTCGAGTTCTGAATCCCGCGAACACACCTCGTACTCGTACCACCCCATCTCCGGCAGCGCTTCCTGCAGCTGCCGTCTGAGGCTATCGACTGTGACTGAGGAACTGGCCTCTGATAAGACCGCGAATCCCCGGCCACCGCCGAGGCCCGCGACCCGCTTTCTGAGAACGCTCGCCGCCTCTTTCCAGGTGCGGGGAAAGGATCTGCCGCCCTCCTGCTGAACATGTCCCCTGCTCCGATCCGGGTCATAGAGTTCCAGAAGACTCGCCTGGGCAATCGCCGAGGCAGCTCCCAGCGAAGCCGGGTGTTTCGGATTTCCTTCAACCTTGATGGGTCGACCGTCGTAGCTTGTGACCACCAGACCCGCGCCCACGCCGGCCAACTCCATCGCCGTGGCGAAACGAATCGGCACACCTGGGTCACGCCCTTCGGGACGATGGGTCAGGGGAACGATCTCCTCCCGGGGCCATCGACAGGCGGTCAGGCCGGCCAGGGCAAGGGAGGCGCCCATTACCTTGAGAAACTGACGCCGGGTCGCCGGAGGGATATCCTCCAGGACTTCCCCGGGGAACTCCCGGGCCAGCATTTCCTGAAATTCGGGCGTCCCCTCGAGTTCCTCGAGACTTCGCCAGTACGCAGCTCTATTGGCTCTTTTCGTCATCGGTGACATGTGATGCAATCCGTTGGTGGGTTGATATTCCGTTCCTCGCGGAGGCGGCGGCCCAACTCGATCTGTTCTTTTTCCGGTTTCCAGTTCATGTCGGTCACCATCTCGGGCGGCCGCAGGTGTTTCTCAGGCGCCCGATGGCACTCCAGACACCAGCCCATACTCAGAGCTTCTTCCTGGCGAACTTCCTCCATCGTGTCGATCCGCCCATGACAACTCACACAGCCCACGCCGCGATTGACGTGAATGCTGTGATTGAAATAGACGTAATCGGGAAGGTCGTGCACCCGAATCCACTGCACCGGTTTTCCCGTAGCGAAGCTTTCAAAAACCGGAGTCAGCTTATCGCTGTTCGTCCTGACCCTGGAGTGACAGTTCATACAGGTCTGGGTCGGCGGGATTGCGGCCCGGGCCGTTCGCTCCACCGTATTGTGGCAATAGCGGCAGTCCATCCCCAGCTCGCCGACATGAAGCCTGTGGCTGTACGGAACGGGCTGTTCCGGTTGATAGCCGACCGAGACCGTCTTCGGAGAGAAACCGAGGGTCACCAGAACTGCAAGATAGACCGCCCCTCCCGCTCCGCCGACCGCAATTGCCGGTCGCAGGAGATTCAGCCATCTTGGGAAAACGAAACGGGGTGAATTTGTGTTCCCCTTCATGAGAAAGAATCCTAACTTCATCTGCACAGGCTGTCAAGTGCGAAACTCAACATATGAGAAATGCCGCAAGGCTCCACTTCAGCTCTCTTCCGCTCTGTCATTTGAGGAAGAAAATGGGACCAAAGTGTCGCCGCCCCCGGGTGGACAGCGAAATCGTCGAGTGAGATACGCAACTCCCTCGGCTCAGACGGAGCGATCCCGAAATCGGCCAAGGAGAAGCCCGGCAAGTGCGCCGCCGAGAGAAAATAGAATGACCGCTCCTCCGTGCCAGATGAGGACGTGGGACATCGTGGAAACCGGGCAATGCAGATGGGTCAGGGCGTCTGTCGCAATCGCCGCTCCCGCGCCGCCGAGCATTCCCGCCATCCACGCTCGAAGCGGCCATGCGCGGATGATCAGCCATAAGGTGACAAGAAAAGTCGGCAGGCACATGCTGATCTCCGAGATCATGCATTTCATACCCATCCCCATCGGATCTGCGGCATCCGACAAGCCGGGACTGAAGCGAAAAGTCATATATCCCACCACAAACTGAAAAACCAGGCTCACGACCACCATGGTCCATGCCAGTCCGGAAGGCACGGCCCGGGCGGGCACGGACTCTCGAATCGCCAGTATGAACAGGGTTGCAGCCAGAGAGAATTCAAGTCCCGAGGCGCCCCATGCCAGCCATGCCGGAATCGAGCTGATATCTG
>JANTFG010000254.1 GCA_024763555.1 Thermoanaerobaculales bacterium | reverse complement strand
TCGGATGGTCACTATTTCTTGGAAGCCACAGCTTCATAGATGTAACTCTCGCACCGACTTTGGTTGCCCGTTCCGGGTTCGAATGTTGTCCGTGGCTCCGGATTCCGCTACGGCACCGGATTCGGCCGGCGGAATGACCGGCGCCTCAGGTCTTCAGGATGACCCCGAAGACAATGGCCAGGAAATGCAGGACGGAACCGCCGAGTACGAAGATGTGCCAGACCATGTGAGCGTAGGGAAGTTTCTTGAGGACGTAGAAGAAAACACCCAGGGTGTAACACAGACCCCCGGCGATCAGGAGTTTCAGACCCGTGGAATTAATCGACGCGATGAGCTTCGGCAGGACAAGGATGACGGCCCAGCCCATGCCCAAATACAGCGTCAGCTCGAGCCATCGACGCCCCTTCCCGAAGGCCGTGATCAGGACGCCGGCCAGGGCGATACTCCAGACACCTGCGAAGAGAGACCAGCCGGTCAAACCCCCGATATTGACGAGTGCCAGAGGCGTATAGGTTCCTGCGATCAGCAGATAGATTGCGGAATGATCGAAAAGCTTGAAGAGCTTTTTTGCCCGGGAGAAGGGGAGGGCGTGGTACATCGTTGACGCCGCGTAGAGCAGGATCAGGCTGAGGCCGAAGACGAGGACCGAAATGACCCTCGCCGAGCCTCCCCGGTGAGCGGCGAGGGTCAGCAGCACACCGGTTCCGGCGGCACTGAGAATCCAGCCCAATCCGTGGGTGACGGCATTGCCGATCTCCTCTCCGAGGCTGTACTTTGAGCAGTTCCGGCATTGAGTTGACATCATGCGGCAAGTATAACAGATGGGGCTCCGGGCCATGAGATACTGTCGCCTGGTAAAGGAGGGATGGGCATGGTACAGCCTGAACAGGAACTCCCGCTTGAAGGGCTCACCGTCCTGGATTGCAGCCGGATGCTGCCCGGAGCGGTTCTGGCGCGTCTGCTCCTGGATCTCGGGGCTCGGCTGATCAAGATCGAAGATCCCCGGGGCGGCGACCCGATGCGTCAGGTTGAACCCCGAGTCGACGGGATCGGCGCGGCCTTCGCGGCTCTGTATCCCGGCGCGGAATCAGTTGCTCTGGACCTGAGATCGGAGGAGGGGCAGGAATCCTTCCGGAAGCTGGCGAAAGCGGCGGATGTTGTCGTGGAGACTTTCAGGCCCGGTGTGATGCGGGAATGGGGAATCGGATCCGGGAGACTTCGGGCGCTGAATGACCGTCTGATCTACTGTGCCATGTCATCCTGGGGTCGGGCTGCAAGCCTCAGAAACGAGGTCGGTCATGATCTCAATTTCGTGGCCACGACCGGCGCCCTTCGCCTGATCCGGGAAGAGGAGGGGATTCCTTCCCTTCAACTGGCGGATGTGGGCGCCTCTCTCCTCGCCGCCTCGGCCATCATGGCCGCCCTCTACCGTCGGGAGCGGACCGGGAAGGGCGCCGTCATCGACCAGCCGCTGCTCAGCGGAACCGTTCCCATGCTGGCCTGGGCCTGGGCGGATCAGGCGGCGGGCGGAGGCGCCCTTGAGACCCTGCTTTCCGGCCGATGGCCCTGCTATCGAAGGTATCGCTGTGGAGACGGCGGGGAGGTAGCGGTCTCGACCATCGAGCCGAAGTTCTGGATCGGCTTCCTCCAGATGCTGGATCTCGAGGAATATGCTGCGGCGGGCGTGGATTCGGGAGAGGAGGGCCGGAAGGCGGCTGAGGACATCGAGAGGGCCCTTGCTGCAGATTCGCGGGATGCATGGGTCGAGAGATGCCGGGACAGAGGTCTGCCCGTCAGCCCGGTTCTCAGCCTCGAGGAAGCCCGCCGCGAAGGACGGCTGGAGGCTGCGGGTCTTGCTGGAAAGGTCCGGACTCCCGGCGGGTCCGAGATCTCGGCCCTGGGTCCCTTCATTCCCTCCCTCAGCCGGGCCCCCGAGCGCCCTGCGCCGGGACTGGATGAACATGCCGGAATCCGGATGGGGGATGAGTGAAGCGATCTCTGCCGATTCGCTTTCTCCTGGTATCGGCGGGAGGAGCCAGCCTGGCCATGGCCCTTCCCGGCCTTCAGCTCTGGCCGCTCGTAATGCTTTTCCCGGGCTTTCTGCTGGAAGCGCTTGAGGGGGATGTCGGCTGGAAAAAAGGAGCGCTGCTGGGCCTGGCGGGGGGATGCCTGCACTGGATGATCACATCCCACTGGGTTTTCCCTCTGCTTGCCGGCTATGGTGCGATGTCAGGAGTTGCGGCAGCAGCATCTCTTCTGGGGATGGGGATTTTCCTCGGCAGCACCTGGGCCGTTTTTCTCGCGCTCTTGGCGGTTTTTCCCAGGAAGGAACGGGTTCTCGTCTTTCCCGCCCTCTGGATTCTCGTGGAGGCTCTTCGAAGTTTCCCGCCCTACGAGTTCCCGTGGAACAGTACGGCATCCTGTCTCTCCGGTTTTCCGTCCCTGCTTCCCTCGCTCTCCATCTGGGGGGCAGCCGGTCTCGGTTGGGCCCTTGTGGGTGTCGGGAGTGCCATCTGGGCCTTGAGTCGTCGAGAGCTTCGTAAAATCGGATTCCTGTCGGCCCTGACAGCCGGGCTTTTCTTCCTCGTCTTTTCTCTCCTGGCCCCGGCGCCGCAGCCGTCCGGAGATCCGGTCCGCATTGCCGCAATTCAACCCGGGACACTCCTGGAAGAACGATGGGATCCTTCCAACTGGCAACGCCTGTCGGAACATGTACGGGAAATGAGCCTTCAGGCGGGCGTCTCCGATCCCCGGATCATCCTCTGGCCGGAAAGCGCGATGCCCTTCCGTATCGACACGGACCCGAGGTACAGGAATGAGCTTCTTTCGATGGCCCACGAACTCGGGACGACCATCGTGCTCAACTCGGTGGCAGCTGGAGCGCAGGGTGGGCTGAGGAATTCGGTCTTTGCCGTCACATCATCGGGGTCCATCAGCCGATATGACAAGATGCACCTCGTACCATTCGGTGAGTATGTTCCGGCCTGGGCGGGCTTCTTCTTTCCGGGGAGTCTGGTCCACGAGATCGGACATTTTGAAGCAGGACGGGAGGTCAGATTGCTTGATGTCGGCCTTCCCGTCGGGATCTCCGTCTGCTACGAAATCGTCTTTCCCCGGCTCTCCGCTGCCCAAACCCGGATGGGCGCCGAGGCCCTCATGACCCTGACCAACGACGGATGGTACGGGCGATCCTGGGCCCTGGATCAGCATTTCGCCCAGGCCGTGCTGCGGGCCGTTGAGACCCGTCGCTGGGTTCTGCGGGCCGCCCTGACGGGGATCTCCGGCCTGATTTCGCCGGAGGGGCGGGTCGAAAGCAGGCTGGAGGCCGGCGAGCAGGGAATTCTCGAAGGGGAGTTCCAGCCGATGCGGGGCCTGACGCCGGCCGCTCGTTTCCCGGATTTCTGGAATTTCTGCTGCCTGATCATGGTGCTGGGCCTGCTCCTGCGACAAGGGTCAAACCGGATCAGGCGAAACGGCCGGGAAGAGACTGACCGCAGTTGAGACAACGGCCTGAGGGACCGAGATTCAGCAATCTGGTCCGGTATCCCTTTCGCTCGATCAGAATCTCTCCGCAGCGGCTGCACCGGGTCGTGGAGGATTCGGTATGAAGGACGTTGCCGGAATACACGTAGAGCAGTCCTTCCTCCAGTGCAATCTCTCGAGCCCGCAGCAGGGTTTCGAGCGGGGTCGGGGGTGTTTGGAGCATTCTGTGGGCCGGATGGAAAGCGGTGAAATGCAGAGGAATCTCCGGCCGGAGTCGATTGGAAATCCAGCGGCTGAGTTCTCGGATTTCTTCTTCCGAGTCATTTTCGCCCGGGATGAGGAGAGTCGTAATTTCCAGCCAGACGGAGGTCTCGCGGGTGATGTACTGGAGGGTTTCAAGGACGGGGGCGAGGGCGCCTCCGCAGAGGCGCGAGTAGGTTTGTTCGCGGAAAGACTTGAGATCGACATTGGCCGCATCGATAACCGAGAAGAAGTCGCGTCTCGGCTCAGGGAGAATCGACCCGGCTGTGACGGCGACGGTCCGGATTCCCCGCTCATGGCAGGCCCGAGCCGTCTCCATCACGTACTCGATGAAGATGATCGGCTCGTTATAGGTGAATGCGACACTTTCCGCTCCGTGATCCCTGGCTTTCTGTGCGATCAGCTCCGGACTTGTCTCCACCCGGAGGCGGCTGAGATCTCTCTCAGCAGAGATGTCCCAGTTCTGGCAGAAACTGCAGCTGAGATTGCAGCCGATGGTACCGAATGACAGAACGGTGCTTGAGGGAAAAAAGTGGTAGAGGGGCTTCTTTTCGATCGGGTCCAGGGCCAGGCCGGTCGTTCGTCCCCAGGCACTGAGCCGGATCTCGTCATTTTCGGCCACCCGGAGAAAACATCGACCCCTCTGACCGTTTTTCAGCCGACAGCGGTGGGGACAGAGTTCACAGCGCAGACGCCCGTCATCCTGACGAATCCAGTAATGTGCAGGAAACTGGGTCGGTTTCATCTCCAGCGACGAGTCCGGATCTCCTCGATATCCCTGCGGTTGAGAGTGAACAGGATGGACCCCCCGCCGACAAGCTTTCGGATGACTACCTTGGAGCTTCCGACCTGTTCAATAACGCCGAAAACCCGTTGTCCGTTTTTCAGGATCAATGCCGCACGTTCGCCTTTGAGCTTCGGCAGATCCTCCAGTGGGACCACCTTATGTCTCTGATGACGGGGGCCCGGAGCGGGGCTCTGGGACTCATGAGCATCCGAGTTTGCCAACTCATCTCTCGCAGAGCTCTCGTTGGGCCGGGCGCCGGGTTCAGCGCCATTTCCCTGTATTTTTCCTATTTCCGTGGCCTCCGCCTCCTGATCCCCGATTTCTCCTGCTGTAGACTGGCCTGAGTCGCTACCGAAATCGTTTCCCGCATCATCGAAAGTATTGGAATTCATGGCCTCAAAACCGGAAGAGTTGGCCCAAAGATCAGCGCCACCGTAATCTTCACCGAAGCCGGGATTGACCTTCGACATGGAAAATCCAATGACGGTGCCCACAAGAACCAAAAAGGTCGCTGTACAGAGGATGACCTGGGTTTTCGCATCTTCCCAAAACTTCAGGGCGAAGCCCACGATACCAAAGGGCACGAATGTCGAGATCAGCCCCCACGTCGTGCTCTCCCGCCATGCCAGGACGAGAAGCCAGATCAGGGAGGCCAGAAAAGCCAGTGAACTCAGACCGCAAAGTATAAGCCAAACCGTCGTCATATAATTGTCCTCATGACCGACCCCCAGGATATCTTATCACGAGCCTTTTCGGCTCCCGATCCTCGTTGTGAGGGCTTTGCGCTGCGCGCGAATCCCGTGGAAACAAACGCTTAG
>JANTFG010000253.1 GCA_024763555.1 Thermoanaerobaculales bacterium | reverse complement strand
TCCATGGCGGCCCTTCGGCCTCAACCCACTATAGGATGCGTTACTGGATTTACGGTCGAACCCTGCTGCCCTCGAAGGGATATGCCGTCCTCAGCCCAAATTACCGGGGTTCCACCGGCTATGGCGATCGTTTCATGACCCAGCTCGTCGGCCGGGAAAACGACATCGAGGTCAAGGATATCCTGGCAGGCGTGGACGCCATGATTGCATCAGGCGTCGCCGATCCGAATCGCCTGGGCGTCATGGGATGGTCCAACGGCGGATTCCTGACCGACGCCCTGATCGCCGCCACCAATCGCTTCAAGGCGGCCTCATCCGGGGCCGGGGTCATCGACCAGAGCATCCAGTGGGCCACCGAGGACACTCCCGGTCACGTCATCAACTTCATGCAGGGGCTGCCCTGGGAGAATCCCGAAGCCTACATCAAGGGCTCGCCCCTCTTCGGCATGGCGAAGACGAACACGCCCACCCTGATTCACGTCGGGGGGAATGATCCCCGGGTCCCGCCGGCCCATTCCCGCGCCCTCTTCCGGGCGCTCAAGCTCTACCTCAAAGTCCCGACCGAACTCGTCATCTACCCCGGCGCTCATCACGGCCTGACAAAGTACACTCACCGCAAGGCCAAGATGGAATGGGATCTCGCCTGGTTCGGGAAATACCTGGGGAATCCCGACAAGGGAAAAGAGGCTGAGTAGCAACGCAACCGCGGAATTCCCGAGGTGGAATGAGAACGAGGAACCGAGGGGAATCGACGAAAGAGGACCGAGCTACGCCCCGGAACACTTCGCCCCGGAGCCCAGTGACGACTCCGGCTTCCGATCTTTCGACGTCTGAGGGCCCGCGCAAAAATGACTTCCTGTTTGCGCGCCCAGATGTGCCTCAGATTTGGATTGGGCGATTGAGGGAAATCGCAGGCGTAGCCTTGCCTACGTTGAGTATTTCTAGATTGAGCCCGAGCCGAAGATGTGGTGCAAATGGGATGCGAAAAGCGGAAGTGATTTTTTCGCGGGCCCTGAGGTTCCGACTCTCCCTCTTCCGGTGTCTCATCCATTATGAGCCCGGCTGTGGCATGATGGATTGCAGAACTCGGAGGAAAACATGGAACGGCGAAGACTCTCAATTTTTCTCATCATCCTCGGCCTTCTGGCCCTCCCTGCTCTCGCGCAGCAAAACACCATGCCCGAACTCGGAAAATCCGGGATGCTCATCCCCTGGTCCGACTTCAAGCTTTTGCTGGAGGATCTCAAGATCCAGCCGACGCCCACTCCCTCACCTCAGCCTCCGGTCGACCAGGCATTCACAACCTGCCGGATCAGGGCAGAGGTCGATCCGAAGGCAGAGAAAATGCAGCTCGAAATGAGCTACGGAGTCGATATCCTGCGCTCCGATCGCTGGGTGGAGATCCACGTCGCCCCGGCCGGCCTCGCGCTGGACTCGGTGCAGATGGATGGCTCTCCGGCACGGCTCTACCTCAGGAACGGCTACTCCTGTACCGCCGTCAAGGGGCTGGGTCGCCACCAGTTCGTCCTCCGTACCGTCGTCGGAATCTCCCAGTCCCAGGGCCGGTGGAGCGTCGATCTCAGCTATCCCACGGCGCCGGCAGCCTCCCTCGACCTCAGGATTCCCATGCCCGACCTTGTCTTTGAACTCAGCCCGGGGATCTCCCTGAAAACCGAGAGAAAACCCGGGACAACCCGCCTTCAGGCCGCCCTCGGCGGCCAGGGCCGGAGCCGGATCAGCTGGTTCAAGAAGATCGAGGAAGACCAGCGGGAGACGACACTGATCGCCGAGAGCACCACCGCCCTTGAGATCGGTGAGGGCAGCTTTCGCGGTACGACGAAGGTCAACTACAGGATCCACGGCCGCGGCGCCCGGCATTTCGAGATCGAGATCCCCGAAAAACTGAGTATTCTCGACATCAGCGGACAGGGCCTGAAGACCTGGAAAGCCGGGGTTGCAAAGGATGGCCGGATTCCCGTCGCCATCGACCTCGATTTCATGGCCCGGACGAACTGGAATTTCCAGATGAGTTTCGAGGGTCTCCTCAGCGACGACTCCGCCGATTTTGAGATCCCCGATATTCTCGTCCGGGGCGCCCGGAGGGAGAAAGGCTTCATCGCCGTCACAGCCGCGAGCAATGTCGAGATCACACCACAGGGCGCCGTCAAGAACCTCGCCCTCGTCGACCCCTCCGAGATGCCGCCGAGCCTTGAGGCCACGGCGGGCTCGGAGGTCCTCTACGTCTTCAAATACCTCCGCCATCCCATCGAGGGACAACTCGAAGTCCTGAAACACCGCGATCTCGAAGTCAAGAGAACGATCGTCGAGCGGGCCCGACTCCTGAGTTTCGTCAACGCCCAGGGTCGGCGCCTCCACTCCGCCACCTACACGGTCCGCAACAACAGGAAGCAATTTCTCAGCGTCAAACTCCCCAGGGGGGCAAAGCTCTGGGGCGCCTTCCGCGAGAATCAACCGATCAAGGCCTCCCGGCGCGAGGACGGCGCCATTCTCGTACCGATGAAGAAGACCAGCCTCAGCCGACAGGGGCAACTGACGCCCTTTGACATCCGCCTGGTCTACGCCGAAAGGGGTGTGCTTCGATCAGGTCCCGGTCGCCTGAGCTTCGAGGCGCCCTCAATCGATGTGGACATCCTGGATCTCGACTGGGAGCTTTTTCTGCCTCAGGATCACCGCTATCTCGGCTTCGGGGGAAATCTCGAAAAGAGACCGCAGCCACAGCCGCAACCTACCCGAAATTCCGCTGCCCCGATGGTCCGCACGGTCCCGATTCCTGACCCGAGCCCAATAATCGGCAGCAGAAAAGAGAAGACCTACACTCTGAAAGAGGACACGATCCACTCTCAAGTGGCCCAGCAGAACATCTGGAATACCACCGTCAGCGGAGCCGAGGCCAGAGGCATGCTCCCGGTCGATATCAAGATTCCCCGGGAGGGAGAGCGCCTCGCCTTCGGGGGAAAACTCCTGGCGCCTGAAGACCGGGCCGACATCAGCTTTTTCTACCTCCCCGTCGACTGGCGCCTCCCCCACCCGGGCGCCGGGATGCTCTGGGCACTGGCATTCCTCCTGAGCCTGGCCCTGGGACTCTGCCTCATCCTCAGCCGCCCCCTGCTCTGGAGCCTGGGCGCCGCCATCCTCCTTATCCTCCTCTTCTTCCTCGCGTCGGCCCACCACCCCGCCTATTTCTTCGGGATCATTTCAGGCGCCCTTCTCAGCCTCGTGATCCGCTGGATGAGGTCACGGGAAAACACGGCCGGCGAGGGCTTTTAGAATGCGCCGCCTCTTCCTGATCCTCATCCTGGCCTTCGCGGCAAACAGCTGGGCCCAGAGCCCCCGGCTTCCCGATCTCAAGAACACGACGATGGAGATTTCCTGGGAAGATTTCAGGGCCATGGTGGAGGCGATGAATCCGCAGCCGACTCCGACTCCGGCGCCGCCAACCACAGCCTTTCTCTCCTCGGCCTCCTACCGCGGTCGACTGGAAGGAAAGCTGCTGCGTCTCGACGGAAATCTCTCCATCGAAGTCCTCGCCTCCGGCTGGGTTCGGATGCCGATGTGGCAGCAGGGCGCCGTGCTCTCCTTCGACGGTGCCGGCACCCTCCTCTCCGGCGGATCCGGGGGGAAGGAGATCCTCGTACAGGGTCCGGGGCATCGACAGATCCGTGTCAGCCTGGCGATCGCCGTTCCGGAGAACCCCGGGGAGAATCGCCTCGAACTGAGGCTGCCGGATGCCCCGCTGAACCTCGTGGAGATTCTACCGGGCCCGCAGATCGAGACACTCAAGGCTTTGGGCGGCGTCGCTCTCAGGGGAAAAAACGGGAGCACCCTGCTTTCCCTGGCGGGGGGCCGGACCACCCTCAGCTGGAAACGGCCCTTTAAGTCTGAGACAGCCGCAGGGGCCGAGATTATCAAGCTCAAACCCCGAATCCACCTGGACTCCTGGGAAATTCTCGACCTTTCCGACGGCGCCCTTTCCGGCCTGCTCATTCTCGATCTCGACATCCGCCTGGCGGAGATTTCCTCCTTCAACCTCAGATTGCCTGCAGGGATCGAGGTCTTTGAGGCCTCTGCTGCAGGACTGGAGAGCTGGAAAATTCTTCGAAAGGAGAACTTCCGGGTCCTCCACCTGGCCTTCGCCGCCCCCCGGGAGGGGAAGGTGCGGGCGACGATTCGCTTCGAAGGCGCCTATGATCCCAAGGTCGGTCGGATCACGGCGCCGCGCTTCGAGGCCGAGGAAATCGAGCGGGAAAACGCCTGGTTGACGGTCGGATCCGAAGGCGCCGAGGTCGCGATGGATCTTCCGGAAGGTGTCCTACCCTCGGATCCCTCCGAGCTTCCCCCTGAGATTCAGTCGATGGCTTCCAATCCCGTGGCCGCATGCAGGTTCACGGGCGCGCCGGGCCCGATCGAACTTCAGATCCGGGAGCACCAGGATGCGGCGGTCCTGACCGCGGTGATCGAGAGGCTCAACGCCACCACCCTCATCCTCGCGGACGGGACAGAGGCTCTCTGGCTGGACCTGAGGATCAGGAACAACCGAAAACAGTTCCTCAAGCTGCGGCTGGCCGACGAGAACACCGAGATCTGGTCCTTCCTCGTCGACTCTGAGCCCGCCCGACCGAAGCGCGCAGAGAACACCATCATGCTCCCCCTGCCCCGGGGTGGGTCGGAGAAACTCTCCACGCTCTCCCTGGTCCTTCTCGATCGCGGAGAAAAGATGCGGCTCTTCCACCGGCTCCGACCGGGATTGCCGATCTTCGATATCCCGGTCATCGAGGCCGCATGGACCGTCTTTCTGCCGCCGGCTCACAAATACTCTCTCGGGAATTCTCCCTTCTCCCTGGTGTCCGAGTCCCAGCCCCTCGTGCGGCGATCTTCATCGCGCTCTCTGATCCTGGGTGCAGCCGCCGCCGGTCGCTCCTACGCCCCGGCGCCCCTGTCAAAAGAGATGATGCGGGAGCAGGACGAACAGGAAGACAAGGTCATGCAGCAGGTCAAGACGCCCCGCAAGGCACTCCGCCGCGGCGCGCTTCCAGTGAAAATCTCCCTGCCCGCGGGTGTCGGGCAGCTCCCGAAGATCCGGGTCGCACGGGTGCTGATGGTCGACGAGGAGGCGAGTTCCCTGCCCATACGGGTTTTCCCCGAATTCTTTGCAGGCATGCTCAGTTTCCTCAACTGGGCCTTGCTCCTCGCCGCCGGAATCCTCGCGGCCTTCGGCTTGAGACGCCGGATTCTGCCCGCATCAGCTGCTCTTCTGCTCTCGCTCTTGCTGCCCGGAGGTCCCGGGATCGTCGGGAGCCTGGTCATCGCAGCTTTCCTCGCCGGATCACTGTGGATTCTCTTCAAAGCCG
>JANTFG010000252.1 GCA_024763555.1 Thermoanaerobaculales bacterium | reverse complement strand
GTGGTCCAGATCGCAAAATCCCAGCAGGCCCTGATCGGGGGCACTGAAAACTACCTCGTTACCCGCGAATTCGGGAAGATCGCAAAGCGGCAACAGAGGGAAAAGCTGCTGCACTGTCTCTTCGAAATTGCCGCAGCCGATGATGAAATCTCCCTCGAGGAGGAAGAAGAGATCCGGAGAATCGCCTCGGAACTGGGCTTCGACCACCAGGAATTTTCCACGATCCGGTCAAAATTCAACGACAAGCGGCTCATCCTGCGATGAAGCCGAAATGGTCGATTGGCTGAGACCAGTGGCGGGCTCGGCATCGAAGTACTCGGAACACCCGAAACAGCAATCCGGAGCCGCGAGCCGGAACCGCATCCGGAGCACGGCCTGACGCCCGAGAGGCGAGACTGAGCCTGCAGAATCGCACTCGCAGTACTCGGAACATCCCACGACCACATAGGGTCGGCCACGGCTTTCATGCTCCGGCATCACAATCAGAGACCGCGATAATTTATTCCGTATTCCGCCCAAAGAACCACAATCACATCGGATTCGGCTCCGGATTGCGGCTCCCGCTCCGGTCCCGGTCACGGAGTCGGCCGCGGGCTCGGCCATAGACCCGGGCCTTCAACCCCCGATGGCGATCTCGATTCCACGCTGCACCCTCGATCTCAGGGGCCGCCCACCCGCGATGTAGGCCAGATCCGCAGGGCTCTCAATATCCCAGAGCAGGAAATCGGCGTCCCTCCCAAGCTGCAGGCTCCCGGCTTCTCCATCGATTCCCAGAGCACCTGCAGCATTGATTGTCATTCCCCGCAGGACCTCGTCAACCCTCAGGCCAAAGAGCACACACGCCATGTTGAGGATGAGGAGCGGTGAAAGCACCGGCGATGAACCGGGATTCGAATCCGTTGCCAGCGCAATCGGGATCTCGAGGCGACGGAGAAGATCGATGGGGGGCAGCCGCTCTTCGCGAAGGTAGTAGAAGGCGCCTGGAAGAAGAACCGCCGTCGTGCCGGCATCGGCCATCGCCCGTGCTCCTGCCTCCGAAAGATATTCCAGATGGTCCGCCGACAATGCGCCCGATTCCGCCGCCAGTGCGGCGCCGCCCGAATCCGAGAGTTGTTCGGCATGAAGCTTCACCGGCAGACCGAGGGCCTCAGCAGCCTCAAAGACCCGCCGGGTCTGGTCGATTGAGAAGGCGATCTTCTCGCAGAAGACGTCAACCGCGTCGGCCAGTCCCTCCTCCGCAACCCTCGGCAACATCTCCTCGCAGACAAGGCGTATGTAATCATCGGGACGACCGCTGAACTCGGGTGGGAGGGCATGGGCCCCAAGGAAGGTTGTCAGAACCCTGACCGGATGGATCTCCCCGAGTTTTCTGGCGACCCGCAGCATCTTCAGCTCAGTCGCCAGGTCCAGACCATAACCCGATTTAATCTCAACGAATCCGACCCCCTCCGCCATCAGACATTCCATGCGGGCTGAGGCGGCACGAAGAAGATCCTCCTCCGACACCGACCGGGTTGCCTGGACCGTACTGAGAATACCCCCGCCTCTCCGGGCGATCTCCGCATAGCTGAGCCCTTCAAGCCGAGCCTGAAATTCCGATGCCCGATTCCCGCCGTAGACGAGATGGGTATGACAGTCAATCAGGATTGGGCTTGCCCATGCCCCTCCGGCATCCTTGACTTCAGCAGCGAGCTTCTTCGGCAGATCAGGCAAGCCCTCCCGAGATCCCAGGTATGCGAATTTTCCACCATCGATGCCGATTGCTGCATCTTTCACAACCCCCAGCTCTCCTGAGTCCGCCGGCATCGTCATCAGCGAGAGCCCCAGCCACATACAGTCCCACATTAGAACCTCCTCCTGAAAGCCTGCCTCGCACGGGAGATTCCGTCAAGCCCGGTCTTTTCAAGACAGATGACCGGACAATGGCACCTATCTTGCAAGAGGATTCCGGTATGAAAACGCCGAGGAGACCCCAATATGGTTTTACCTTGATTGAGTTGCTGATCGTTGTCGCCATCATCGGCATCATCGCAGCGATCGCTCTACCCAACCTCCTGAACGCCCTCAACACGGCAAGACAGAAAAGAACGATGGCGGATTTGCGGACCATCGGAACAGCCCTGGAGATGTACCAGAAGGACCACAGCTTCTATCCCATTCTGGCGGACAGCACCATTCGGGCCACCCGCCCCTATCTCCTTCTTTACAACTCAAATATCCACTCCGTAGATGCCTGGAACACGGATTTCTACTATTCCTCGGCGGGCTCGGACTATTCGCTGATCTCCTTCGGAAAAAACCGGATACAGGATCTCCCTTATACGATTGGGCCGACCCACGACTTCAACGCGGATATCATTTTTACCCAGGGAACCTTCGTTCAATGGCCGGAGGGAACCCAATCCAACTAGCAGAAAATTTCTCGAGAGAAGTCTCGAAAACCAGTCCAAGGAAGCCAACTTAAAGACGAAGCAGAGTGACCTCAGGGGTCATTATGGGTGATACTGTTAACCTGAAAGGTCACTGAACCACACTTCGTGCTACCATTTTTCGACAGCATCGCCCGGGCAGGCGTGGACCTTCGAAGACCGCTCTCAATATTGTTCGGTCTCGCAGGAAACTACAGGGAGGTTGAAGATCAGAACCGGCAGAACCGACTCCCATGAACCCCGAAGAGTGCCTCGCTGGGTTTTCGCGGTTTTGTGCGTCCTCTTCATTTTTCCCGCGAGCCGGGCTCTTGCGGGAAGTCCTCCTCCATCGGCACTGGAATTTCGCTTTGCCCCAACGGGAACGATCCTCTGGGAACGCGGGCATACTCCGGTGCTCCTCGTGAAAGTACGACCCGGCGACGGCTGGATCAGCCTGGCGACGCGCTACACCGGAACGACAGCCGCCGCGCCGCAGGTCCACAGGGCCAACCCCCGCCTGAAACACCCGCTGCGCGACCGGAGGGTCCGGATCCCACTGGAGCTTTTGAGGGCGGATCTTCGCCTCAAGGCTGCACGGACCCTCTTCCCAACGGACCATCGGAGTCGCCTCGGCTTCCGCCACTGGATCCTCGCACCTTTCGGCGAGGGCTCGGAAAGCTGGAAATGGCTGGGGCTCTTCTTCTGCGGCGCGGACCGGAGTCGAGATCTCAAGCGAGCCAACCCGGAAATGAGCCAACATGGTCTCCGACGAGCCCGCCCCTTCCACATTCCGGAAGCTCTCCTTCTCAGGGTTTTCCGGGAGCTGCCTTCCAAACCGAAGCCGACCCCAAGACCGACGCCGAAACCAATGCCGAAACCGACGCCGATCAGGGCAACGCCCACTCCCATCGCAAATCCGATCTCCCCCCACCTTCCCTCCACCCCCTCTTCAGGCGCCCTGGAATACGGTGTTGATGCCAGGGGGCCCTTTGCCATCTATCGCCTCCATCGAGGCGAAGCTCTCTATTCGGCCGTTGTCGTTCGTTTTACCGGACAGCTTCACGCCAAACAGGTCAACGCGACAGCCCTGGAAATCGCCCGCCGTTCCGGAATCACGGATGTGACCGACATCCCCATCAGCCACCCGATCAAGATTCCATTGGATCTCCTCCTTCCCCGGTATCTTCCTCCGGAGGACCCCCGGCGCAAAGCCTGGGAGAAGAGCCGGAAGGAACTTGCCGGCTTCCTGGAAGTCGTCCGGGACGAAAATCTCAGCGGGGTCCAGATCATCCTGGATGCCGGGCACGGCGGGGCCGACACCGGGGCGATTGTCGACGGCGTCTGGGAGTCAACCTACGTCTACGATATCCTCTGCCGGGTTCGTCGGAGACTGGAGGACCACACCGGGGCACGGGTCTGGACCACCATCGAGGACAGGAGCCGAGGCTTCAGCATTCCCCGGAGCAACCGGCTCCCGGAGGACCGCGATCAAATGCTCCTGACCCACCCGCGATACGGTCTTGAAGATACCGTCACGGGAGTTCACCTGCGCTGGTACCTCACCAACGACATCATTCTCAGTCGAATCCCGAAGAAAACGCCGCGGAACAAGACCGTCTTCATCTCATTCCACGCGGATTCACTTCATCCTTCCGTCCGCGGAGCGATGGTCTACGTTCCCGCCCGCTACCTGCGGCCGAACTCCTACCAGGCCAGTTCCCGGGGACTGAGTTCGAGAAGAGAATTCCGCGAACACCCAACCGTCCGGCTGTCAAACACCTTCAAGGCCAGGGCGGAAGCCTCATCACGGAGAATGGCCGCAAAGATCGTCGAGAGGCTTCGGGAACATGAGCTTGCGGTTCACCCCAATCAGCCCATCCGAGGTCGGATCATTCGGGGAAAACGAAGCTGGGTTCCTGCGGTCCTCCGCTATTCCCTGGCCCAGAACGCACTACTGGTTGAAATCTGTAATATGAGCAACACTGAGGACCGCCGGCAGCTTCTGAATGCAGACTGGAGGGAGCAATTCGCCCAGGCGGTCGTCGAGGGCATCGTCAACGCCTTCCGCCCGGAAAAACTCACGCCCGGGACATCCCATTAAGTTGCAGGTCTTGCTAAGCTGGGCCACTGGAGTGCACAATGACCCGATACCTTGTCTTTCTCAGCATCCTCTTCACGCTCATCAGCCCGGGGCTCGAAGCCCTCGACGCAGCCTTCCCACGCCACCCGGCGCCTTCACCGGATGGGAGTCTCATTGCCTTCGACTGGCAGGGAGACCTCTGGACGGCGCCATCCGGCGGCGGGCGCCCGACCCGGCTGACGGTGAACCCCGCGCATGACGGCAATCCCGTATTTTCGCGTGATGGACAATGGCTGGCCTTCGCCTCCAACCGCTTCGGTTCCTTTGACGTCTTCATCATGCCTTCAGACGGATCCGCCCCGCCACAACGTCTGACCTGGGCCGACGTGCCCGATCTCCCGGTCGATTTCACACCCGATGGACGAAGCGTCCTCTTCAGCTCCCGAAGGGGCAACTCCGTCCGATGGATGCCCGCTCTGTGGACGATCCCGGTTGAGGGCGGCACACCCCGACTTGCACAGGATGCTTTAGGTGATCACGCCCGTTTTTCTCCCGGCGGAGACTCTCTGCTCTTCGTCCGCGGCGCCACCAAGTGGACTCGCCACGGCTATCGGGGCACGGCCTCCAGGACTCCCTGGCTTCGGGATGCTGAGGGCGAGTACCACCAGCTCTCGGATTTTGACGGTGACGAGGATGATCCCGGCTGGATCGACGGACACAGCATCATCCTGCTCTCCTCCCGATCTCAGCGAAAAAATATCTTCGGGATGGATCTCGTTTCGGGAGAGGTCGAACAACTCACGCATCACGAGAAAACTGACGTACGGGCGCCCCGCATCTCGGCGGACGGCACTCTCATAGCATACGAGTTTGAGGACCATATCCGGACCCTGAATCT
>JANTFG010000251.1 GCA_024763555.1 Thermoanaerobaculales bacterium | reverse complement strand
CTGTCGATCGAAGCTCTGAAGGTTCTCCCGGAGATTGCCGCTGCGGTCGCCGAACCCCTCTCAAGGGCTGGAGAAACGACCATCATCAGCAACGGCGGCGCAGGCGAGGGAACCGGGGCCTCCAAGCTCAGCGAGGATGTCGTTCAGGTGCTTTCCCAGTTGGGTCCGATCATGCGACAGCTCTCGGGAGTGGATCTCAACACCCTGCTCCAGGACATCTCCCGCCTTCCGGGCGCCGTAGCGAAACGGGTGGCGACGGAAACTGAAGAAAGCTGAGAAGCATGGCCCGGAACCCGGCCCTCGAATCTCTGATCCGCAGTCTCAAGGATGCGGACTCGGCCTTCGAACGCATGCACGCCCTGGGTCTTGCCTGGCGAAGCATCCGGAGTTTGACGCCGGCGGAACGGAAGACCCTGGCTCGGCATGCCGGCTTTGACGGTGCGCAGGAACTGATCGAGAAACTGGCTCTCCACCGGGGCGGCATTGCCCCGGCCATTCTCCTCGAGGCCATTCAGGAAGCCCGCCGAGCCAGGCCGCAACGCCTGAAGAGCATTTTTGCCTCTCTTCGGGAGCCGGGAACGCGCAAGGCAACCCTCTTGAAGGCCGTAGACGCCGTCGCCCGAAGGCTCTCTGAGGATGAGGATCCGGGAGGCATGGAGCAGGCGCCTGATGAGGAAATCTCCCCCAAAGCCGAAGATGAAACTTCGGAAGGTCTCATCGCGGACATCCCCGAAGATCTCCGCCCCCTGCTCGCTGTATCCGAACCTGAGGTTGTTGAGAAGACGGGGCAGGATGAAGCTCTCACCGAAACATCAGGAGCCGCAAGCACGGAGGAGAGCCCGGAAAAGGTCGACGAAGCAGGAGAGAACCTCTCCCCTGAGAGCCCGATAGCCCACCCGGCCGAAGAGGAGACTCGAGAGGATGCGTCAGCTGAGGTCGGGGAGGATTTCGTCGAGACCCTTGAGGAGGGCGGAAACTCTTCCGAGGCAGTTGACCATGAGCAGGCTCCGGAAAACTCGCAGGAGATCTCCCCGGGACCCGGGCCGGCTGATCGACTCGAGAAGGCATCCTCTCTGATCGCCAGGTTTCGCGTGCTTTCAACCCTCGAGGGAAGAATCTCCAATGAGCGCGATCTCCGCCGAATCATCGAGGCTTTCCCTCCCGGCTGGGCACAACGCCGGGCTCTCTTACAGCTGATTCGGGAAAATCAAATTTCCGAAGCCGAAATGGCCCTCGATGTCTTTCGGGAGGTCTCAGGCAGGCATAACCAGCGATGGCTCCTGCACGAAATTGCCGCGAGATGGGAAATTGAGCCTGGTGAAGCCCACGGTTTGTAAAATATCAGTTAAGTATACTTGACATTCTGAAAATCGATCCCTAGACTCCTCCGCGGAGGTGAGGGGATGCACCATATCAAAGGCTTGGCGGCACTCTCAGTCATGGTCTTTCTGACGCCTGGTTTCCTGACCGCAGCTGACCTCATCGAGGCCTGGGCGCCGGGACTCAGTGATTTCGAGTTCTATATCCAGACTGGCGGTGAAGCCGGGGAGACTGTTTCCAGCCTCGCTCTCGGTTATGGCGCCGGCCACGGTTTCTCGCTCGGCCTCATCCTCAACAATGAGCATGGGGGTCCGGAGCAGCTTGGCGCCGTCGCTTTCTGGAGCCGGGATTTGGCCGTGGATCGTCAGCTTGATGTTTGGATCTACTCTGAAGCCACTCCAGCGGAGGATCAGGAATCCAACGAATGGCAGCTTGGGATCGAGTGGAGCTGGGTCTCAGGTCGGATGCAGCCATACCTTCGGCCCTCGGTGACCCGGTCTGAAGACGGCTATCACTGGCAACAGCTTCTCGGACTCATGCTGCCGCTCGATCCAGTGGAGCTGCATCTGGAGCTTTCGGCGGAGATCGCCGCCTCCCGCGCCTACGATCTCCGCTTCGCAGTCGGCCCGAACATCACCTTATCGGAAGCCGTCGAGCTTCTCCCGGAGATTTCGTGGACGCGCCATCCCGGAAGTCACGAGACCAGCTGGGCCCTGAGCCTCGGCTGCATCCTGACACGCTCTCCGGGATAATCGCCCGTACGCGGTCGCAGTCCCGGAGAAGACCCCATCCGTGACGGATGGGTGGGTGAAAGCATGGGGCTTATAGGACCTATACGTCCTATATTCTCCAGGTGCCCTTGACCACCCCGGATTCTAAAGCGGCCACCGGCTCCGGAATCGGCTCCGGATGTGCGGCTCCGGCATCGGTTTCGGCCCTCCGCTCCGGCTCCTGCATCGGAGCGCTGCTCCTGCTGCGGCCCCGGTCTGCCACTCCGGATCCGGTTCCTGCACCCGTCCCGGCCCTCTGCTCCGGCTCCTGCATCGGTGTGCCGTTCCCGCTCCTGTATCTGTCCCGTTTCCCCTCCAGGAATTGGAATTTTTAGCCCCCGACCAGGGGAAGTCGGATCTCGATCAGGGCGCCTTCGCCTTCCCGATAGATCGCACGAATCTTCCCGCCGAAGGCATCAATGATGCTTCGGCTCAGGGCGAGTCCCAGTCCGTGATGCCCATCCTCCCCTTCCCTTCGGCTGGTGAAGAAGCGATCAAAGACCCTGTCGACATTTTCCTCCGGGATTCCCGGTCCCTCGTCTTCAATCTGGATGAGAGCTTCTTCTCCCTTCGAAAACACTCTCAGTTGAACCCTCCCTCCCGGCGGAGAAAAACTGATGGCATTGTCCAGGATCTTCTCCAGGGCCTGGGTCAAACGATCGGCCGAAACACGGACCCGGAGGCCTTCCTCGGCCACCGCCAGGAGAATAGCAGGCCCCTCCCTGGCGGAACGAATCCGAAAGGCCTCCACCAGTCCCGTCAGCAGGTCCTCCAGCACCAGGATTTCAAGCTCCTCATCCTCAAGGGCGAGATCCAGCCGCGACATCTCCCGGAGACTGCTGAGCAGCCGTTCCAATCGTGAGATTTCCGCCTGAATCATCTGCAGCAAGCGCGCGCGCTGCTCAATCTCGTCCGACTCCAGAGCCAGCTCGGTCGCCGCCCTTATTGAGGCCAGGGGATTCTTGAATTCGTGAGAGATGTCCGATGCAAATGACTCCATCGACTGGGCGCCACGCTCCAGCCTCCCGGTCAGCTCGGCAAGTGCCCGCTGGAGATCCCCGATTTCATCTTTCCTTCTGCCGGCGCGGAAACTCCCGCGCAGCCTCCCCCTGCGGTCCAGCAGCTCTTCGGCGCGACTCTTGAGGCGGCTGATGGGCCGGGCGATGGTCATGGCAACCAGAATCGAGATCAGCAGAGCGACACCGAGGGAGGCCAGAAAAACGCGGAAGACCCCGAGGCGGATTCCATAGAGGATTTGGAAAATTCTGTAGGTCGACTGGGAGACCAGTACAACACCTTCAACTCTGCCCTCCCTGAGAATCGGGATGGCACTGTAGAGGCGAACCGTCGGGGGATTTCCCGGGCTGATCCGGGTCGTTGCTCCGTAGCGACCCGCCAGAGCGGCCTTGAGTTCCGGACCCTGGAAGGCCCCGCTGCTGTCGTATTGATCCTGATCGGGCGGCGGGGCCGGTGTCCTGAGTTGGTGAAAAAGCCGGAAAGGATAGGAACCCAGCCGGTACAGCCAGTTCTGCGTTTCGGAAGCGCCTTGCTGCTGTGCCGGCGCCTCGCGTCTGGGACCGAATTTCGCGGAATCCGCCAACAGGGCGCCCTCGGGGCCGAGAACCCGTAAGCGCGTCTCGTGGCGCCCTCCGAGTCTTCTCATGATTCCCCGGGCAGCCTCGGCCGACAGGCGCTCCTCTGCGGAAAGGGCCGCGGCGAGCAGGCGTCCCTCCTGGACCATCGTTCTCTCCTGAGCGCGGAGGAGCTGCTTTTCAAAACTCCCCAGGAAGAGCATCCCCAAGACCGGCACGAATACCAGGAGCGTATTGAAGGCGAAGAGGCGGATCCAAAGCCGCGAAGAGACCCGCCTGAGGCTCAGCTTCATCATTCCCCCCGGAAACGATAGCCGAGACCGTAGACCGTTTCGATGCGGTCGAAGGCCTGATCAGCCTCCTCGAGCTTTCTGCGGAGTCTCTTGATGTGAGTATCGATCGTCCGCTCGGAAACCCACGCATCGTGGGGATAACCCTCCCGCATCAACTGCTCCCGCGTCTTGACGCGTCCGGGTGAGCGGACAAGGGCCTGGAGCATCAGGAACTCCGTCACCGTCAGTTTGAGAGATTGGTCCTCGAGAGTCGCCTCGAAGCGGGAGAGGTTCATCTCCAGGGCGCCGGCCCTCAGAATCTCGTCCTCCTCTGCCGCCCCTCCCCTGCGGATCAGGACCAGCCGTCTCAGCAGGACCCGAACTCGGGCAATCAACTCTCTCATCGAGAAGGGCTTGCAGAGATAATCATCTGCCCCGAGTTCCAGGCCCAGCACACGATCCAGTTCCTCATCCCGTGACGAAAGAAAGATGATCGGGACCAGGTCCGACAAGCTGCGCAGCTTTCGACATAACTCCAGGCCGTCCATCCTCGGCATGAGGATGTCGAGGATTACGAGGTCCGGCAGCTCCTTCTGGAAAACCTCCCACGCGGCGAGTCCGTCCGGATAGCACGCGACCCTGAACTTCTCTTTCTCAAGAGCCATCTCCAGGGTCTCCCGGAGACTGGTCTCGTCTTCGACAACGGCAATGAGGAAGCTCTCGGAATCTTTCATCCCTCTACGATACCCGAGTCTCCCCAGCCCACCAAGAGGACGCCTGCCCGAGGGCGCCTCTCAGGCTTGTTGCGGTGGAATGAGAAGCGCCTCATTCTAAGAAGGCTCTCACCATGAGAAGACCGAGGCAAAACTCCTGCTTCTCCTACTTGAGCCCCTCGTAGGCGTAGGTCTTGAAGAAGATCCGGATGTCGGAGACGCCCTGGCCGTCCCGGCCGCTGCCGTCCGGCAGTTCCTGACCCTCAATAAAGGTGTCCAAACCCTCGTTACCATCTCCCAGCAGGGTTCCTCCGGGGATGATCAGCAGCCACCTCGAATTCCAGACCGACCGGGAAATCAACCTCGAATCCAGTCGGGAGTCGTCCGGAAGAGTCCCGTCGTCGTCCCAGGCCCGGAAGGCCGAGAAACGGCGCTGGGCGCCGAAGGGCCCGTCCAGCATGTCGTCAAGCGGCGTCCAGTCTTCCTGGGCGAGATCCGAGGTGTTGATCGGGTAGGGCACCGGGATCGACTGATCCAGAACCTTCCACTGGCGGACCGGGAAACTGTCGGGATCCGAAGTCGGCGCCCGCAGGAAATCATCCCCGGCCGGGACGAGGTAGACCCTTGGTGTCGAAGCCAGAGGAAGCCCTCCATAAGCCGTGAAGTACACCCCGGTTCCCCGAATCCGCGTCGCGAAACGCGAGGGGTCGAAGGCATGGTCTCCAGGACCCAGCTGCTT
>JANTFG010000250.1 GCA_024763555.1 Thermoanaerobaculales bacterium | reverse complement strand
TTCGCGCTCATTTTGTCCACCCTTCGGAATCGTGAAAAAGAAGGTCGCGCCCACCCCGGGCTCGGCCTCCGCCCGAATTTTTCCTCCGTGTCGGAGGACGATCCTCTGCGCGGTGGCGAGACCGACGCCGGTTCCCGGGAAATCCTCCTCCCGGTGGAGTCGCTGGAAGGCGCCGAAGAGCTTCCCGGCGTGCGCCATGTCGAATCCCGTCCCGTTGTCCCTGACAAAGAATTCGACCTCTCCGGAAGGGGAATCCTCCCCTTCAAGCCGACCCATTACGATGCGTGCCGGATCGCTTCGAGCGCTGAACTTCCAGGCATTGCCGAGGAGATTCTGGAGAAGCTGGCGAAGAAGACGCGGGTCTCCCGTGGTGATGAGACCTTCGGCGATCTCGACCTCGACCTTTCGCCGGGGCTCCGCCGCGGTCAATTCCTCGACGAGTCCCCGTCCGAGAGCACTGAGATCGACCTCGGATTTCTCGAGCTTCGCGCGGCTTGCCCTGGAGAGAATCAGCAGTCCGTCGATCATCTCGCCCATTCGCCGCGCAGCCTTCCGCATCCGGTCGAGATAGTCGCGCTCCGCCGCCTCAAGGCGGCTTCCCAGCTCCTCCTCGAGTGCTTCTCCAAAGCCGTCGATGGCCCTCAGGGGCGCCCGGAGATCATGGGAGACCGAGTAGGCGAAGGCGTTCAGCTCGCGGTTTGCCGTCTCCAGCCTGTGGGCAATTTCTTCAAGCTTCTCGCGTTGAGCACGATGGTCCTCGAGGAGGTTGAGCATGGCGTGATTGAGCTGCTGAGCTTCCTCAGCGCGTTCCTCAAGTTCCAGGGTTCGTTCCCGGACCCGCGATTCCAGCTCTTCGTTGAGCCGCTTCAGCTCCTCCTGAGCCGCAACACGCTCGCTGACGTCCCGGGCGAAGGAGGCAATGCCGAGGAAGTGGCCATCCTCGTCGATCAGGGGTGTGTTGAACCACTCGCAGACGATGATCTGCCCGTCTTTGCGGAGGTTCTCGTTGCAGCTTTGGATCGGGATCTGCTCTCGAAGCAGCCTTTCCCACAGCCCTTCGAGATGGATTCGGGAGCTCTCCGGGATCAGGAGTTCGGCACCCGTACGACCGATCGCCTCGTCCCTGGAATAACCGAAAATCTTCTCCGCCCCCGGATTCCAGGCAATGACTCGAAAGTCGGGATCCCATTCGATCACGGCGAGGGGTGTGTTTGCGATGTGAAATTGAAGGCGCCGCCTCAACTCTGCGAGTTTATTTTCCCGTTCGACCCGCTCCGTGATGTCGTGGGTGACCGAGAGAATGCACTTCTCCCCGCCCACCGTAATGATCGCTGCCGACATCAGGCCGATCAGGATGCTGCCGTCTTTGGCCCGGAAAGGGCCCTCAAAATTGCGGACGACTCCCTGGCTTTCCAGGGCGGCACGAAGGGCCTGACGGTCTTCCATACGGACCCAGATCTGAAGCTCCAGAGAGGACTTTCCAAGGACCTCCTCGGGCTGATAACCGGTGATATCGGTAAATCCCTGGTTGACATTGCGATAAACCCCATCGGAGAGCCGGTTGAGATTGATGGAATCGGGACTGGTTTCAAAGGCCAGACGAAAACGTTCCTCGCTCTCGGCGAGCGCGACCTGCGCCTCTCGGGCCAGTCTCCGCTGGTGCCCGCTCCGCAAAATCCATCCGCCGAGGGCCGTCGCCACCGGATAGATGAGCATCACCGGGATCGCGATGGTCTTCAACGTGGAGATGCGGAGAGATTCGGGCAGCAACAGCGTGCAAACCAGCATCGTGAGATGGACGATCAGCCCGAGGATGTAGAACTCGGCGAGACTCAGAGACTCCAGAGGCCTGCGGCGCATCTTCCGCCAGACAAGCCCGATCGCGGCCGACGACAAGATGACAGCCACGCCCATTGCCGTTCCCGGGCCGCCCACGCTCAGCCGGAAAGCGCCCGTGATGAGTCCTGAGAGGAGAGCCGGGATGCTCCCGAAGAAGAGGGCGCCCAGGGAGAGGACGACCGAGCGGATGTCAAAGATCAGACCGGGCAGGATCTCGAAGGCGTTGGCCATGATCGCGACCCCGACGATCCCGAGGAGGGCGCCTGCCAGCAGCTGCCGGGGGATTGAGAATTTCCGATGAATGCGGAATCCCAGCACGTCGTAGACGACGGCAATGACGAGAAAGAGCGCGGCGTTGCCGACCAGGGCATTGATGAGCGCGATCATGAAAATGCTCCCTGAGGCACGCTCGGAGGTGATTCTCCGCTCCGCCCGGCCCTCAACGATGCCCCGGCAGGGCTCATCGGGCCGGAGCGCATTTCGACCTCAGCCTCGGATTTCATTCCCCGTCTCCCAGCAGCGGATCATCAGCCTCCGGTCTCAGACCGGCCTCCTTCAGCTGTCGGCGGAGGGTCTTGATGACCTTTTTGAGTTCGGCCATGCGGATTTCGCGACCGGCCATCAGGGAGACGGCTCTCCTCAGCTCGGAGGTCCGCTCTTCCACTCTTGTCTCCAGATCATGGGCATGGGATTCGAGGGACTCGTGGAGCCGAGCCTGCTCCAGGGCAATGGCGATCGTATCCGCCACCTCGCGGCCCACTTCGATGTCCATCTCTGTATGAGCGCCCGGGCGATCGAAGCCCAGGTTGAGGCTCCCGAGGAGGACTCCTGAGGCGCGCATCGGAATATTGAGAGCGCTGAGGATTCCGGCCTCCCGGAGGCGCAGAAGGACGGCATCGGGAGTCTGGAGCTTTCCGAGATCCTCGATGAAAATAATCTCTCCCTTCCGGAGACCCTCGATGTCGGGAAATGAGTCTTCCAGGGGCAGCTGCAGGGAGAGACCGAATTCTTCTTCCAGGAGTCCCCGGGCAAAGACCCGGGCTTTCCCGGTCTCTTCGTCGAAGAGGGCGAGGCTCAGGCGCCGGGCCGCAATCAGTCCGGAGATATTCGCCAGCGTAGCTTCGGCAATTTCTTCGACCGATCGCGCCTCCAGGATCGCGGTCGTCAGCTCATGGAGTGTTTCCAGGCGCCGTCGCGCCTGCCGGCTCTCCGTGACATCCCGGAAGGTGTGGACGGCGCCGATGATTTCACCGTGTTCATTCCTGATGGGGTCTGCGGTCACGAGGTAAATCCGGTCTTGAAATACAAGATCCAGTTTTTCCGGAGCGCCCGAGGAAAATGAGCGCTCAACCGGACAGTCCTCGATCGAGCACTCGGCCTGATGGACCAGCTTGAAGCAGTGGTGCCCCACCATTTCTTTGAGCCCGCAGCCTGTCAGCTTCGCCGAGGCCAGATTTCCCCTGAGAATACGCAGTTCACGATCCAGGACTAAGACGGGGTCGATCATGGAATCGAAGGTCGTCCGCCACTCCCGACTGGCTTTGAGCAGGGCCTTTTCGGCCGTCACACGAGTCGTGATGTCGTGGTAGAAAATCGACAGCCCGTCTTTGGAAGGGAAAACCCGATTCTCGAAGTAGCGATCCCATGGTTCGTAGTAGTCCTCAAAGAAGACGGCTTTCTGCTCCCGCATGGCCTCTTCGTATCGGAGGTGGAAGGGTTGACCGAGGCCCTCCGGGAATTCCGTCCAGATATGCTTCCCGATGAGATCCTCCGCTTTTCGTCCGAAAAGCGCGGCGCCCTGGGCGTTGATATATCGATAGTGCCAGTTTCGATCCAGGGCGACGAAGCCGTCGGACATGCTCTCCAGAAGCTCTGTCACCTGCCGTCGAGTGCTCTGCTCCCGCTCAAAGGCTTCGCTCAGCCTCTTTTCAGCGGCCACCAATTCGCCGATATCGGTCAGGCTGACGTAAATTCTTGACCAGCTCTCCTCGCAGCCCGGCGCGATGGCAACCCGGACTTTGGCGTGAATGGGGCCTTTCGCTCCCCTGAAGACGACATGATCCCGTTCGAAGGAGAGCGCGCCTCCCTCCAGGGCCAGGATTTCCTCGTGAAAAACCTTGTAAGATTCCGGAGAAAAAGTTGCATCGAGTCCGCCGAGGAACTCCTCCTTCGACTCAGCGCCGAAAAGTTCCAGGGTTGCGGGATTGACATCGAGAATCTTGACCAGCGAGGCGCATCGGGCCGACTCCTCCGGGTGTGTCTCGAGGTAGGCCTCCAGACCCTCGCCGTGCTCGGCGCGCAATTGATCCAGGTAAAGCTTCAGCTGGGTGCCGTCCTCCTCCCAGAGGGAGACCGGCGAGGCCTCGAAGACTCCGCGATAGCGCGCCTCGCTCTCGAGAAGATCCTGGCGCGTTTTCCTGAACTCGCTGATGTCCTCGATGATGCCCAGAAAGCCGCTGGGCCTGCCGGCCTCGTCCCGAAGGAGGGTATTTGAGACCCGGATCCATATCCTGGAACCATCCTTACGCCGTCGTTCGTACTCGGCGCCGTGGATCCGGTCGCCGGTAAGGGTCCGAGTCATGTTGGCCTTGAAACTCTCAAGCTCTTCTTCGGGGATGTAGGGCAGCGGTTGTCCGAGAACTTCTTCCCGTTTCCAGCCGAAGATCTTTTCTGCCGCAGCATTCCACTCAATGACGCGGCCCTCAAGGTCGATGGCGATGATGGCCAGCGGCGCCGCGTTGAGAATATCGAAATCCAATCCGGAGATCCGGTCGCTCCTTCCAATCTCAGCATCCATCTATCGCACCTCCAGCGCTTTCGAGGAGAGGCAGGCAAAATCCGGTTTTTTTCCCGGAGGATTCGATTCCTCCCCCTTTCTCCAAGGCCAAACTCACCGGCCTGGCGAAGCAGGAGTCCAGTGAGTTTCGAGATCACACATCCAGTATACCCCCGCGGGCTGAGCCATGCGTATCAGAATATCGGTTTCCCGGTACCAATTGATGGAGGTGAGCATGTTCGAGCTGGAATCCCGTGGTGATGTCGGCGTGATCAGAATCGGACCGGAGCTGGACGCCCGCAACGCTCCACAGACCACCGATGCCCTCAGGGAGATTGTCGAGAAGGGAACTGTGAAGCTGGTGGCCGATCTCTCGGGCCTCGAGTTCATCGACTCTTCCGGGCTCGGGAGCCTGGTCAGTATTATCAAGATGGTCCGGAAGGTCCAGGGAGATCTCCGCCTCTGCGGTCTGACGCCGGGGGTCAGGTCGATCTTCCAGCTGACCCGCCTCTTCAAGGTCTTCACCGCCTACGATTCGGTCGATGAGGCGGTTGGGAGTTTTTTAGACTGAGCGGAGATTAATCAGCAGTCCCTCTCTCTCCGAGAGTGGGCAAAAGGACCGACGACCCCGGGGAAGACAAGAATCGTTGCCCACCCTCCGCAATGATGAAATCGGAATGATGAGTGCCTTCTGCCTCTGGATGGGTAGGGCAGGTTTTGTATCTATCGTCGGTTTTTCATCTTTCCTGTCCCCCCCACCCCCCCACACTCCTCGGTCCTGACCCTTTACTCCACTCCCGGTGT
>JANTFG010000249.1 GCA_024763555.1 Thermoanaerobaculales bacterium | reverse complement strand
TTCCACACCTCGCCTTCCGGACCGTAGACCAGGCGCCCGTCCGTCAGAACGCCGTCAACGTCAAGGATCAGCAGCCTGATCGGTTCAATTCTCTTTCGAACATCTGGAGGAAGTCGACTCGGCATGGGGACATCCTACCACCACCGGGCTCAGGCTTCACCCACATCCCTGAATCCGAGGTATTCGCGCTGCGCGCAAGCTCCGGTGACTGGATAGGCACGAGGGAGGCAGTCATGTTTTCATCCCGGAGCATTGCCCTGAACATCGGGTTTCTGGACTTCATCGGGCCGGGAACTGCGAGAATCACCCCATGTCAGGATCGGCGTCGGGGCCGGAGCAGGAACAGGAGCGGGAGCCGCGAGCCGCGAGCCGCGATAAGGAGCAGGAACCGGTGCCGGTGCCGGGGCGGTCGTGGGTCTCTCAGCTGAGTGCGTCGACCGGAATGCCCAGGGAAACAGTAGACAGTTAACCACGGATTTCAATGATTTCACGGATTATTTCAGGGCAGGGAGCGGCGGCATTCAGCTTTGGAATTCGCCCAGCACACTGAGCGAGACTTCAGAATCCTTCGAGAACCGCCGTCACCAATGCGCGACTCAGCTCTTCCGAAACTTCCTCCATCGCCTGGATCTGGCGATCGAAGTAGTTCGCCGAGGAGGCATCAACATCATATGATGTCCTTCTCGAAAAAGCCTTGTCTTCCCAGAGGACCTTCGGCTCCTCGCCCCTCGGATCAATGAGACGGGCCGAAACGAGCAGGGTCATCTGGTACTGGGTCGCGCGGCCTCTCTCATCCAGCTGAACCGGGAGCATCGAGATGGACTGAATCGATCCCTCCAGGACGATCTGAGCCTGATCGCGGCTCTCCACCAGCTGGAATCGGCGTCGCCTCACCCATTCCCTGGACAGAGCCTCATCCATCCGCTGGCCGAGATCAGGCCAGCTCGTGTTGTTCTTCATCCTCTCAATAAAGAGATTCTGATATTCCTCAGGCAGAAAACTCGAAGTTCCAACGAGGTGATAGCCGCAGGCTACGTGGAAAAGAGAAAGAGCGAATAGAGAAACAATGAGCAGAAAAGGCCTTTTCGACAGGGCGGTCATTCCGGATCAGTCCTCTTCCTTCTCAGGCTGATCGGCGTGGGAATCGATGATTGCGGAAATCTCAGCACTCACCTCATCGACGCTTCGTGACTCGACCTCGGCTATTTCATAGGCCAGAATCTGCTGGGCCTGATCAAACATCTTCCTTTCCCTGAAAGAGAGGGTCTTTCGGCGGGCGACCTCGGCGAGACAGATGATCACGTCGACGACTTCGTCGAGATCTCCCGTCTTCAGGCGTTCCAGGTTGGACTTGTATCGATCTTTCCAATCTCCCGAATGGGCGACCTCGTTGGCCTTCAGTCTTCGGAGGCTCTCCGTAACACTCCCCGGCTCGGCAAGGTAGCGGAGACCCACTCTCTCCGCGTTGCGGATCGGAACCATCACTCGCGAATCGGTTGACAGCATCCGGAGGCAGTAGCACTCAATACTCATCCCACCGAAATCCTCTTCTCCGATCTCCTCAATGACCGTCACTCCCTGGCTGGGATACACCACCTTGTCGCCGACCTGAAATTCCACCTTCATGCCTCCTCAATCGCTAGACCCGACTTCCTATCTTAGCATTTCCAGGATTGCTGCCAAGAGAAGAAATCAGGGATCTCCGAGGTCTTTCGGCACACGATCCCGAAATGCTGGATGATTCAGGCATCGACAGCTCAGAAGACCCGCGGCGACTGGAGACGATTGGGCCTCGCCAGCGCCGATCACATGAGGCGGCTGAGATCAGGAGGGTGGAAACTGGGCCCTGTAGGCCGCGTAACGTCTGAGAATACGCCTGGTATAGCCGACTGCCCGCCGACAGCGACAGACACCGGCAGGAAAACGACGGGCGACCTCCGGGTCATCCAGGAGCAGAAGAACCGTCTCGACGTTCCCCTGCCACCGGTCGGGATCCAGACCCATCTGCCTGGCGAGAGCCCTGGCATCAAAGACATGGCGCGGTCCGACATTATAAGAGGCGATAGCCATGGCCATCCGATCGAAAAGTTCGAGACTGGGAAAAAGCTCGGCCAGGGAGGAAAGATAGCGTGCTCCCGCTTCGATAGATTCCCCGGGATTGAAGGGATCCTCCACTCCCAGCTCCCGCCAGGTCGCCGGCATGAACTGGAAGAGACCCGCTGATCCGCCCGGCCCACGTGCATCGGGATCGAATCGGCTCTCCTCGTACATCAGGGAAGCGAGAAGACGCCAGTCGATACCATACTTCCGTCCAGCCCACCTCAGGTTCTCGTCAAAGGGACTCAGGTCGCCTTCCGGAATATCGGGCAGCCGCCACGACAGCCTCCGGGAGGAGCTTCCAAAATACCTCTGCTCCAGCTGGCGGAGACGACCGTCTCTTCGGGCGCGTCGGAGAAAACGATCGGCTCGCGCCATGAGATCCCGGCCCTCCCGGTTGGCCAGCCAGCGAAGCGGGAGACCCGAGAGAACCACCGCTCCCCTCTTGAGGCCCGGCCGTCTTGAGAGTTCGATCCGGGCCGAATCACTGTCGACGACGGCGGCATAAAGCTCCCCCCTCATCACCTCACTGAGTGAAGAGAGAGAATCCCTGCCCCTGACAAGGTCCACATCAATCGGCGGGTCAAGCGGAATGGCCCTGCAGTACTGCGCTGCGGCCGGGGACGCAGCAACCGGCAACCCGGCGAGGTCCTCCACGAAGCCGGGTTCCCGGCTCCGATCGGCCACGACCGAGACAAGATCTACCTTCCTGTATGAACGGCTGACAAGCAGGCCTCCGGCGCCCTCAATCGGCACGGGTTCGTGAATACAGGCAAGATCCCCGTAGCCGGCCTCCAGCCATCTCAGGGCATCCTCGGATCTCGGCGGAATCACCGGTTGCAGCCGCAAACCCAGATCTTTTGCAAAGAGCGTCACGAGATCGTATTCAAAACCGGTGAGGCCACCCTTTTCCACTGAGACCGTCACCGGCGAGTTTTTCATGACGACCCGAAGAACACGGCTTTTTCGGATCTCCTCGTAGCTCCGGCATTCAGGTTTGGAGTCCCTGTCCGAGAGCATCTTCTCTGCAAAAATAAAATCGGCAAGGGCCCGCTTGAGCTGGTGGCTGCTGCGCCGGAGCGCCCATACCAGTTTCCGGCGATGACTCTCGACCTGGACCCTCCGCAGCTGAATGCCGTTCCACCGCATCAAATCCAGTAATCCGGAATCGGCGATCGTCAGGGCGTACCTTCCCGCTGCAACCCTTTCGAGAATGGTCTCCAGGGGAAGATCCTCAGGAAGAGCTTCGACCTCAACTCCCTCCGGAATCATCGCGCTCAACCCGGACATCATGGAAGCCGGCAGATCGACGCGGGTGCCCTCGAGATCTCCGGCCGCGACAATCGGACCGTCTTCGGTGGCGATGAACACGTCCTCCACCCAGTCAATGGTGGCGCTGGCCATGACTCCATCCTCCGAAACCAGTGACTCCGGAGAAAAACGCCGCAGAGCAAGATCCCCCCTCCCCATTTTCAGGAGCGACAGCATTTCGTCATGCCTCCTCGCCCGGACCCACGTGATCTCCAGCCCAAGACGGCGGGCAAAGGCCTCGAGGAACTCTCCTTCGTCGACTCCCTCCTCACCCAGGGGCGAACCCCACCGATCGAAGCCCGGCCTGACGATCACGCGCAGTTCCCCTCTCTTGAGAATCTCAGGAAGGTCGTCCAGCGTCGAAAGGACCTTGCAGGAGCCCTGGCAGAACACGAGGGCCCCGAGAATCACCGCAGCGAGAACACGAAATCGCCGAACAGGCATCAACCCACTCTACACTTTCCCGCTTCCCGAAAGAAATTTCCTTCAAGACGTCAACCCGGAGGGTGCTTTCTTCGTCATAGCGACATGAACAAGGTCACAAGCGCCCCGAATACCAACCCGAAATCGAAAGGAGAAACTCAATGACCAGAAAAATTATCGTCCTCTTCACCCTTCTCAGCTGCATCACGATGATCCCGGCCTTCGCTCAGGAAGCCCCCCCGGCGATGGAGGCCGCCCACAACGCCGTTGCACATTTTCTCCAGCTGGATGAGAACCAGGTCGCCGCCTGGGATGAACTCTACGCCGACCACAAGGCTGCAGAGCAACCGATCCAGGAGGCCATCGCCGAGCTTCAGGCTCAGCTGGATGAACTCTTCGCCGAGGAGGCGCCGGACCCGACCGCCATCGGCGAACTCGTACTTCAGCGGCGAGATCTCGGCGAAGAACTCGCACAGATTCATATCGACTATAACGAGGCTTTCGCCGGCCTGCTCAGCGAGGAACAGGCCAACCGTCTCAAGTTCATTCGCCGGGCCAACGACGTTCAGCGCTTCATTCCCGCATTCAAAGCATTCGAGCTCGTTCGCAGAAACTAATGTCGCGCCCGGCTTCCTTCAAAGCGGGGCATGCGCCCCGCTTTTTTTTACTCCATCGCAGCCCGCTTCAGCAGGAGCCGTGTCTTGTACTCGGTCGGGAAAGTCATCAGGGCCAGAAGGAATGCCAGGGACGAGAGCAGGAGGGAAAAGGCCGGTCCCGAACCCCAGACGGCAGTCAGAACTCCACCGACCGAGATCATCAGCATCCTCATCAGAATCCAGGCAAAGGCGATCAAGTGACCCCGAAGGAGCCGCGAGACATCCTGATGAACACCGAAGGCTCTCCGGATTTTCTCCATCCGTGCCCTCGCATCGCGATTGGAGGAAACACCCAGCCACAGACCGAATGCCGCCAGCAGCAGGCTGAAGCCTCCCCTTCCCACAAAGGTCGGGGCCCGTTGCGGCAGAAACCAGCAGGAGATGGCCAGGACCAGGATCAGTGCTTCCCCGAAAATCCAGAGTCCGCGCATTCTCCTCAGGTGGGCATCGATCTCTGCGGTAGTTATGGAGGGCATCTCCCGGGTTTCAGAGTTCATCCGCCGCCTCCTTCCGGCTCCGCCCGGTCTCCTTGAAGCGATGAGCCATTCCCCAGATCAACCCGATCCAGAGGGCCAGCATGTATCGGTTGAGCGGCGTCTGAAGACCGAAGCCGATCAACTCGTGGAAGGCCGTTGCAAGCAGTGCAATTGAGGCGCCGGCCAGCGGATAGCGATAGTCGCCTCGAAGCCGTCGAACTCGACCCGGCTGCAGCATCAAAATCATCGCAATGATCAAGCCGAGACCAATTGCGGCGCCGAGAATCCCCGTCGTCGAGAGCCACTCCAGGTAATCATTGTGAGCCTGTTCCAGGATCATCGTACCCGTCGCCGGTTTATCCATCGATATGACGTAGGGATAGCTCCCGGCTCCTGATCCGATCAGCGGAGCGCGACGAAATGATTTGAGCGTCGCCTCCCAGTAATCCAGACGCGAGTTCCCC